>JBDKJZ010000449.1:0-5006 GCA_039796375.1 Pseudomonadota bacterium | reverse complement strand
GCCGTTGAGGAAGCGCTCCATTTGATTGATATCGTCGCTGACGACAGCGGTGAGGTTGCCCGTGCGACGCTGCTCAAACCACGACAGGTCCAGGCGCTGGAGATGACCGTACGCGTCCATACGCAGCTCGTGCTGGAGATCCTGCGCTAGCCTGCGCCAGCGAAGCGCGTACAAGTATTCAAACAGCGACTCCAGAACCCAAACGACGACCGTGAGCCCCGCGAGCACCAGCAACTGATGCCCAGGATCCGCAACGCCGAGCTGGCCCAAGAAGGACGCCTTCTGATTCACGACCACATCGACCGCAGCGCCGATCAATATCTCCGGCAGCACGTCGAAGATCTTGTTGAGAACCGAGTAGAGCGACGCGATCTTGACGTCACCTCTGTGCCGGCGGGCGTGGTCGAAAAGACGGCTCAGCGGATGACGGGGAGGCGCAACTGGCATCAGTCTGCGGGGCGTACCCCAAAGCCGCCGCAGAACCAAACGACCCGGCGGAAGTCACTGCTTCTTAAGGGAGAGGACGGCGAATCCACCCATCCGAGGAACCCCGGGGCGCAGGGCGGGCAAGCGGCGACACGCCTCGGTGACGCGCTGCCAGAAGTCGGGCTGGGTGGGCATTGGCTGGAGCGCCGACCGGGGCAGCGGTTTGTAGTTGTTCTCGAACTCCCGGGCGCCGGGAAAACCATCGTCCACGAATACGCAAGGTCCTGATTGGGTTCGCATCGCTCGCCTATTTCCTTTCGCCAAGCACCGCGCTCAGCACAGAGACGCTAGGCCCATGGGGAGACGCCGCGGCGCCAGCGAGGTGACAAGCTTGAAACATCTCCTGGCCCGTTGGGTGAGGCTGTAAACGGGCGGGACTCCAGCTAGCGGAATCGGGCGGCGCAAACCCGCCCGGAACGAGCTACGCTCGCCCCATGAGCGGAGTCCGCATTTACTTAGCTCGTCACGGCGAGACCGACTGGAACAACGAGGGCCGTTGGCAGGGGCAAACGGACGTCCCTCTGAACGAAACTGGGCGTCGCCAGGCCGTGGCGCTAGGCAAGCGACTGCGCTCGCTCGGACTTGCGAAGTTGGGCTCAAGCGACCTGCTCCGAGCGACCGAGACCGCGAAGATCGTGGGCGCAGAGGTCGGACTCGTGCCCGCGTTCGCCGATCCGCGCCTGCGTGAGCGCGGCTTCGGGGTCTTCGAAGGTCTCACCCGCGCGGAAGTTGAATCGCGCTACCCGGAGCACTGGCGCAGCTATCAGATCAATCGCAGGAACGTGCCCCCTGACGGCGAACCCTTCGACGCGTTGATCGCTCGCAGCAGCGCCGCGTTGCTCGATCATCATATTCCCGCTCCGACCTTGTTCGTCACTCACGGCGGCGTGATGCGCTCCCTTTGGGCGAGCTCGATGTTCTCGGCCCAAGCGATGCAAGACGTACAGCCGCTTGAAAACGGCGCCGTCGTCACGCTCACGATCGAGCTCGTCGACCGTCAGTTGCGTCTCCGGCAAGTGGAGCTCTTGCCTCCAGGCTGAGCCTCCGTTTCAGACTGGGGCGTGTACGGAGACTGGAATCAAGGTATTTTTTCGCTTGATGGCTTCCGGCCCCGCAAACTGCTAGGGTGCGCCCCCCACAATGTCCCACCCATTCGAATCGCTGCAGGCCCCGATCGCTGAATCCCTGCAAAAACGCGGCTTTACGCAGCTGACCCCCGTCCAGGAGAGTGTCCTTTCAGAGGACTCCCAGGGCGTCGACCTCCGCATTTCGTCCCAGACCGGCTCCGGAAAAACCGTCGCGATAGGTCTCGTCCTGGCGCGCGATTGGGCGGGGATGGAGTCCAAACCCCGCGCCGAAGGAGTCGACTCTCGAGTCGCTCGTCCCAAGGTCGCCCTCATCGCTCCGACGCGGGAGCTCGCGAACCAGGTCGCCAAAGAGCTCGGCTGGCTACTCGCGCCCTTGGGCGTAAAAGTCGCGTGCGTCACCGGAGGCACGAACCTAGGCGGTGACCGTCGCTTGCTCCAAGGCTTCACCGGTGTGCTCGTCGGGACCCCCGGTCGCGTGTGTGATCACCTGCGAGGCGGTCGAATCGAGCTGTCGCAGCTACACACCCTGGTGCTCGACGAAGCGGACCAGATGCTCGATCTCGGGTTCCGAGACGAGCTGGACGCGATCATCGCGGCCGCCCCAGCAGAGCGGCTGACCCATTTCGTCTCAGCGACCTTCCGCAATGAGGTGGGCAGGCTCGCCGATCGTTTCCAGAAGAACGCTCGCGTCATCCAGGGGACTCCGCTCGGCAAGGCGAACAGCGATATCGAACACGTGGTGCACGTGATCCGCGACTCCGACATGGAGCCCACAATCATCAACCTGCTGCTCTGCGCCGGACAGAGCCGTACTCTGATCTTCTGTCGGACTCGGGCGGATGTGGGGAACCTTGCTGAACGCCTGACCCGTCTCGGTTTCGGCGCGGCTGCGATCAGCGGCGACCTAGCCCAAGCCCAGCGTGAACGCGCGTTAGCAGCATTTCAAAGCGGCGTGATCCGCGTGTTGATCGCGACTGATGTCGCCTCGCGCGGGATCCACGTCGAGAACATCGAGTTGGTCATCCAAGCCGAGGCCCCAAAGGACCCCGAAGTCTACGTGCATCGCAGCGGCCGAACGGGGCGCGCAGGAAACAAGGGACGCAGCGTCCTGCTCGTGCCCGATCGCTGGCGGCGCCGCGTCGAGCGGATGCTCTCCGACGCGCGCATCACGCCGAAATACCTTCCCGTCCCCTCACGGGCTCAGGTGACCGAAATCCAAGATGCGCGGGCGATCGAGGCCCTAGCTGAGCCCACTCAAGTGAGCGATCGTTTCGCCAACCTAGCCAAGAAACTCTGCGCTACAGGCAACCCGGAGCAAGTGCTGGCCACGCTGCTCGCTCGCAGCACGGTGTTCGGGCCGTGCGAAGGTTTTGAGGTCGCGGCGCCGGCGCCTCCACCCCAACAACGTCGCGATGCCCCCGTCCGTCGCGAGCTCCCGCGTGGGAACGCCCGCGACGACGCGCGCGAGAGTGGACGCCCCGGTCCCGGTCAGGGCGGACCCCGTCCGTCTCACGCAGCGGGGCAGTTCGTTCCCTTCTTCGTGAGCTGCGGTCAGCGTCAGGGCGCGACGACTGCGCGGCTGCTGAGCATGGCGTGCCGCCGCGGCGGCATTAAGAGCGACGCGATCGGTGCCATCCAGGTGGGAGAGCGATCCAGCGTGGTCGAAGTCCATGCGGACTTTGCGAGTGCCTTCGCCCAACTGGCAAGCCAACCGGACGCGCGGGATCCCAATATCCGCATCACTCCGGTCGCAGCGAACAGTTCTAGGCACCCAGCCGCCGCTTTCAAGCGTGGTCGAACAGACGACGCTGACAGCGGTGAAGCGCCCGCTCCGCGAAAGCACAAGCCGTTCGCCGATGCAAACAGCGCTCCCCCCGCGCGCAAGCCGTTCACGGACGCAGACAGCGCACTCCCCGCGCGCAAGCCGTTCACGGACGCAGACAGCGCACTCCCCGCGCGCAAGCCGTTCACGGACGCAGACAGCGCACCCCGAACACGCAACGCGTTCGCCGCGCGGAAGCCCGTGATGACCGCGACGAAATTCACCAGCAAGCGGGCCGTCGACGCTCAGGGACAGGACCCACAGAAGCCCAATCTGCCGCCCGATGGCCCGGGTGGCACCTCGCCAAAGAGGCGCTCGCCGGCGAACAAGACCGAAGCGAATAGGAAAGAAATGGGCAAGGCCCGCAAGAAAGAGCGGAAGGCGACTAAGCGCGCTGAGAAGCCGGAGAAGCCCAGGACCAGCAACATTCACGCCGCGTAACCGCGCGGGGCGCACCCAGGCAGCAGAGCGCACCTCTTGGGGCGCTCTGCTGCCTCTGCGCCCGAGTCAGGGCGCTCTGCTCACTCTGCGCCCGAGTCAGGGCGCTCTGCTCACTCTGCGCCCTGGTTGAGCGATCAGTTCAGCGTGCGCCCAAGTCCATCGGAGACACCCAGCGTCTTCAGCATAGCGTCCACGTCGCTGTCTTCCGTTCCGGAATCGGCTGCCGGACAGTCGTAGGTAATGAACAAGGCGTAAGACCCGCTTCGTAGGCACCAGACGCGCCAGGCGTCTTCGTCATCGACGAAGCTGCCGCCCACGCCCTTCCACCCCTCGACTTTGAGCGGCTGGAGCTTGACGCCCGGCGGCGCGCAATCCTGGGCCAAATCGTCCAGCTCATCCGCCGTCACGTGTTCCTCTTCTTTGTGGGCGGTACTGAGCTGCAACGTCCCTACGCCGTCGGGGTGAAAGATCGAAATACAGTCGTCCTCTTCCTCGGCTTCCCACCCAGCTGCCAACTCGATCGACCACCCAGGCCCAGCAAACATCGTCACGGCTTGCCCATAGCGCGGCGCCTACGAAAGCTCAAGCGCAGGGGAGTGACGAGCGGAACAAATGCTTGATACATTGGTGACCGCTTGAGCCTGACTCCTGACCGATATCGGATAGGTTCATTTCGACCAGTTGTGCTCTTGCCCAAGAGGTGGCTGGCGAAGAGCCACCGTTTCGGCTCAGGTCGGGTTGTCTAGACACGAGGAGGTCGCTTGCACTGATCGCCCTTCGACGAGTGCATCGCGTGATGGTGCGCAGTGTAGCGCGCAGGTCACGCGTTCTACCCCACGACCGTTGGGCAAGGAAGGCTTACGTTCGAGCCTCGAATCGCACTTCCAATTGTCTGCGATGATAGCTGACAGGAGCGGCGCCCAAGCCGCGGGTTGGTTCGAGAATCTCGGAAATTTCGAACATGGTTGGGCTGCTCTTCGATGACCATTTTCAGGTCATCAACCACTTCTTGGGTTTGTCCCGCGACTGACCGAGCGATGCGCCTAACATGCTGTTCAACGCCCTCGTTGCACCGTCCATGGTGCGTTTCCTGAGCGGTGACTTGGCTCCCCGCGATCGATCCATGACTAGGACCTGGCACGCATGTTGCTTTTATCACGTGGATGCGA
>JBDKJZ010000448.1:0-5011 GCA_039796375.1 Pseudomonadota bacterium | reverse complement strand
CCGGACGGCGTGGTGTGAAACACCTTTCCGACGCCCATCGTCTTGTACCCGTTCGCTTTCAAGTGTGCGGGCAGGCTGGCACGCCCCTGGTAGGCGACGTTCCCGTCCACTAGCCCCTCATACACACCCGTCTCGTGCGGATACCGCCCGCTAAGCAGCGCGGCGCGCGAGGAGTTGCAGTGGGGAGAGGCCGTGTACGCGTGACGGAAACTCACCCCGCGTGCAGCTAGTCGATCGATGTTGGGAGTCTTCGAGTTGGGATCCCCGAGATGGCCCGTCCAAGTGTTCAGGTCGTCCACCGGCAGCATCAGGATGTTCCAGGGCTTCCCGTCGGGTGCGAGGCGAGGGATCTCCACAGGTATGCACGCCTGCACGGGTTCTTCCGGCGTCATGTCGACCACCGGGGGCATTCCGGTAGGCAAACTTGGAGGCATCGCCTGTGTTGGCTCCGTCCCAACAGGGTTTGGGGGCGCAGTCCCGGTCTGGCCCCCAGCCGTCGGTGGATCCATAGGGAGCGTGCTTCCGCTCGGGGGTTGCGAGCCCATGGGCTCGCCGCCAGGACCCGGAGCCTGGGCCCCTTCAGAGGCACACCCCAGAACGCCGAAACCAACTAGCACAATGAGAGCCAGGTATTTCATTTCTATCGGACCCAAACCTTGTGTGAACCGGAGCATGCTGTGTTCAGACGTGTGACGCCGGTCGAAAAAACACTTGATGAAAGAAATTCCTCGAGACCCAAGCGCCGCGAGTCGCTCGCGCCGTTTAGGCTACCTGCAGGCGGTCACTTCAGACGATCAGGCCCGGCAGCGCACCCTGGGGAATTTCAGGGTACTTCGTGCTGCTCCCAGAGCCGAACTTCTGCACATCCGTCAGCCCCATGAGGTGGCACAACGCCACCAATACTTGATTGTTCGGGGCGCCGGCAGCATCAATGTATC
The DNA here is from genome assembly GCA_039796375.1 of Pseudomonadota bacterium. Lineage (GTDB taxonomy): Bacteria > Myxococcota_A > Polyangia > Polyangiales > Polyangiaceae > SZUA-265. Next base: position 4,073 of record JBDKJZ010000448.1, on the reverse strand, counting down.
GGTCCCCCTTGAGCCCTAGCGCGCTCCCGCCTGCAATTAGCATCGGGATATCGTTCGAATCATGGCTGTAGCACAGGCCTATGGCGCTTCCCCAAACGACGAGCGTGTGATCCAGCATTGAACCGTCCCCCTCGGGGATCGCGCCGAGCTGATCGATGAGTGAACGGAACTGCCGTGCGGTCCAATCGATTGAACTGTGCATTGCCGCTCGACCCTCGGCGCTTTCTTTGTGAGACGTCGCGTGAAAGCCGGAGTTGAAGCCAGGTAGGAAGCTCACATCCTTCAGTCCCTCGGACTCAATGCCCAACGCAAAGGAGACGGCGCGTGTTTGACCACAGGCCAGCGCAGCTACCGCCAGCTCAAGTTGTGCCGCAGTGGTGCCTTCGATACCTGGGCTCTTGAGGAACTCCGCGCGCGACGGAGCCGTGCAGTCCGGCGGCTTCCGGTTAAGCCGCGCCTCCAGCGTGCTGACGCGCTGGAGGTGCTCCTCAATCTTCAGTCGGTCTGCTGCAGGAACCCGACTCAGCAGAGCTTTTAGGTCCTCTCTGACCGGATCGAGAATGCTCGCAGTGCGTGCGTGAATAGCGGCGAGCTCTGCGGGATCCCGAGTCACGCCCCCGCCCCCTCCGTAGATCAGGTCGAAAGCGTCTCCGGGCTCGTTGATTGAAGGGTTAGGAGAGGCCTCATCGCCGTCTTTGCCGCTGAAGGAAATAGGACCCTGCCAAGGGGCTCGCGTGTCGCGGTTCTCGACCCCCAACTGAAAGGCGTCGAATTGTAAACGCTCAGCGAGAAAGACATCCAAGGACGGCCCAGTTGGCCAGCCAAATTTGTCAGCGCCGCCCGAGCTCATGTTGCCCTTCGCGGAGACCGCCCCCGTCCACAAGTTCATGATCGACGGATGACCAGCGTTCTTCCCATCGTGATGCCCGGCCATCAGGTCCAGCTTGTCGATCGCAACGAGCTTGCTGGTGTGGTCTTTCAGAGCCTCAAGATTCTTGCCCAGCACCAGCTTGCCGTTGTTCTCGCTGCAGCGCCAATCGTCCATCCAACCCCCGACCGGCATGTGAAAGATCACCAGTCGCGACGGGATATCGCCCGGCGCCGCATGCGAATTCTGGAGCGGAATAAAGGGGAGGGCTGCAGCGGCTCCTAGGGTTGCGCCACCGGCCAAGAAGGTTCTTCTGGACTTGAAATTGTTCACTTGGGAAGCTCCTCGGTGGACGTTACTGGGCAGGGGGTCGACGGTAGCGGAAAGCATTGGTTGTGGTGAGAGTCAGCATCAACTCGCGCAGATTCCCGCCGCTGGCCTGGAAAGCGGGGAGCACGTGTTTCTCGAGAACACAGGTATCCTCTTTCGACGGCTCGCGGGCGATTGCGAATCGGAACCAGTGACGAGTGAAACACTGCGCAACCTGCGGAGAGGTCGCTAACTTTTGAGACAGCTGCACAGCGCCATCGAACTCTCCTCCGCTAACAGTACCAGGGATGACCCCCACTGAGTCAGCGGGCTTTCCACCGACCATCTCGCGATAGCGACCGATCTCGTCGTAGTGGTCGAAAGCCATGCCCAGCGGGTCGAACAACTGGTGGCAGCTTGCGCACGTAGAGCCGGCTGCATTGTGGGCGGCCAATTGCTCGCGTGTGGGCAGCGTTGGATCGACGTTGTTGAGCGCATTCGCCACCTCCGCCTGCACATCGGGGGGGGCCGCGGGCGGCGTGAAGCACAGGAGATTGTCGCTGACCCAGTAGCCCGCCTTCACGGGGCTGGTGTGATCCTCGTGCGAATTCATACTGAGGAGACTCGGATGGGTCATGAACCCCGAGCGCTTCGTTGGGTCGAGTTCAAGGCGCACGAACTCACCGGGCGGTCCAGGGTGCGGAACACCGTAGAGTTGTGCGATGCGCTCATCGCCAATTGTGTATGGCGCCGTCATCAGAGAACTGAGAGTTGCGTCCCCGTTTACGATGACGTCCGCAGCGAACAGGGATGACTCCTTGAGCATCGATGCCTTAAGGACGTCGTCGAAGATCTCCGCCCCCTTGTTGATGCTCGCCAGCGAGCCGAGCTGCATGAAGCTAGTCAAGAACGCCGCCGCCCCACTCACAGCCTTAGTTTTTCCGCTCGGGTGCTCGATCATTCGGCGGGCTTGAGCGTCGATTCCAGCGACCGTGCTGAGTGCGCCGCTTTCCGCCGCGAGCAACAACTCATCGTCAGGCATCGACTTCCACAAAAAGTACGAAAGCCGCGATGCCACTTCATAGGGGGTTAGCTTGAACAGTCCGGGAACGTCAGCCACAGGGTCGCCCACCTCAACCCTATACAGGAAGTATGGCGACTGCAGCATCGAGGTCATCACGAGTTCAATCCCCGATTCGAACTCGCTGTTTACGGCGCCAGCATGATACGCCGCTACATAGCGACTCGTCTCTTCCGGGGCTAGCCGACGACGGAAAGCTTTTCGACCGAAGTTGGTGACAAAAGCAGTGGCGCACTCAGCATCTTGTGTGGTGCACGGGACGAGCCTCGAGAGATCGGCCTTGGCTGCTGCGGCGAGCTTGACCGCCGCCCGCTGGTACTCGTCGACTGCAACTTGAGCCAGGATGTCTTTGCCGTTGTCGGCGAAGACCCCGACGACTCCATCAGCAGAGAAGCCGGCAGCAGGTCGGGTTTGGTCGCCAAGCAAATCCCGCACCGTGTTGTTGTATTCTTCACGGGTTAACCGATGCATGAATCCTTCGCCAACGGTCACCCCAGGCTCACAACCCACCACGGGCTTTGGAGGCTCCGCCGAACCTACCCCAGGGTCGACGCCGGGACCAACGCCATCTTGCCTGGTTGGCTGACCCCCAGTCCCGAGCGTGGGCTCGGTCAGCGATGAACCTGGGACGCCAGCGCCGTCGGGGCCATCGAGGCTGCCTGAGCAACCGAACACCAGCGCGGTCGCAACCCAGGAGGTATTGAGCCTCAACGTTCGTCTGACTCTCTGTCGCAGCAGGTTAGGGACGAGTCTCCGGTTTCTCCCGAGAACACCCACATCACCGCACTTGACCAGCTTGTCGCTACCTTCTTGGCTCAAACCGCCGCAGAAACCGCCCATGTTAGGTGGGTCGAACGAGGCGCGAGCACCTGCCAGGCTCGGCGCCTCTTCTATGCGCACCGGAAAGTTTTCCCGCGTGTCTCCAAACGAGCCGAGAGGGCTCAGATTTCTGCCTCGCCAGTCCTAGAAGTGCCAACAAAGAACGGGTGCGTGCTTAGGGAATTCCAGGGATGGGCGTCTGCACCTGGTAGAGCCCAGTGCTCGCCGTGATGAAGAGCGTTCGTCGATCGATGCCGCCGAAGCTGACGTTGGTAGGCCTCTCTGGGACTCCTATGGTGCCCCAGACCGTACCGTTGGGTTTGAAGATCTGAAGCCCTGCGTCCACTGTCGCGTAGATGTTGCCAGCGTCATCAACGCCCATACCGTCGACGTTTCCCGAGGTATCAGCCAACTTGCTACCGCCGTCGGTCGATCCGTCGGTCATCACCGAAAACTGCCAAACGGCGTTTCGGTTGGACGCATACAAGACCTGCTCGTCAGGTGAGAGAGCTACGCCATTGGGCCGAATGCCGTTCGACACCAGGTGAACGGTATTGGCCGGATCGACACGGAACACGGCCTTGCCGCTGTCGCTGAAATAGATTGTTCCGTCCGAACGCACGATGGTGTCGTTGGGCCTGGTGAAGCGGGTGCCCAGGAATGAATCTGCGACCACCGTGAGTTCGCCGTCGACGGGCGCGCGCATCACCCGACCGGTGTCGGTTTCGCAAAAGACTAGGCCGCCGTCCGGGTCCGTCGCCATTCCGTTGGTGCGGTCGTTGCTTTTGCGATAGGTGCTGAACGTGTCCGGCAGAATCAGCTTGTGCGTGGTGTTGCTGTTCAGATCGTTGAACAGCAAGTAGCCCTCGGCCGCCAGCCACAACGGACCTTCCAGAAATCCGTAGCCAGCCTTTATCTTTTGGACCGGGCCTATGCCTGCAACCGGGTTGACGTGACTAGGGGGCTCATCGGGCGTCGCACCCCCCGAGTCCGGCG
>JBDKJZ010000447.1:0-5017 GCA_039796375.1 Pseudomonadota bacterium | reverse complement strand
CATTCATCTCAGGCATCATGTAGTCGAGGAGCATCAGTGAGGGCTCTTCTTCCCCGACCAGTTGAAGCGCTTCCGGGCCACCTTGGGCGCTTCTTACCCGATACCCAGCGTGAGTGAGCAGCGTCGAGTATAGGGTCCGATTGCTCGCGGTGTCGTCGACAACGAGAATGGATTCCGCTTGGTCTGTGGTGGCGAGTGGCGCGAGCACCGTGCCGCTGTCTACGGCCATCTCGCTACCTGAGTTCAGTGGGAACGCGGCTACTTCAATTCCTGTTCACGGTTGCATGCCCAGCTGTTCCCGGCCTTGCAGGCCTTGTCGTACAGCTCAACCGCGCGGACAGGATCTTCATGAACCGCCAAACCGATATCGTACATCATCGCCAAGTGGGCGCATGACTCTTCGCGTCCGGCGGTACAGGCCTGATCGTAGTACTCAGCCGCTTTCGCGTAGTCCTGCGGAGCACCGTCACCGGTCTCATGCATGTGGCCGAGCCATTCACAGCTCTTCGCAGCCCCTCCAGCACAATCCGCCTGACAGGCCGCGACAGCCCTGCATCCGGCGAGGCTTTCAAGCTCGTCGTCAGCGTTCGATTGTTCACCTTTCGGGCTCGGGGGGCTGTCAGCGGACTTCGCGCCGCTTGTTGCTCCAGCGCACGCGGAAATCAAGACCACTGGCCACAGTCGCAGGAGCCGATTTCCGAGTGCTTTCATCGCGCGTGCAGATGTACACCGACGGCCCCCCCCTTTTCAAGCAGGGGGCCGCAGAGCCCGCGCGCCTCGTCAGCTGAGTGCCAATACCTCTAGCGCAGCGGCCGCGGACAACACCTTCTCTCGCGGCTTGCCTAGCTGCTTTCCCCGCTCCATCTCAACCTTGTCCAGCCTCTCCCAGTCGGAGTAGGAGATGAAGGACACGTGGCGTGACCGGAGGAGTTGCTCAGTCATCGGCTCGGGGCGAGCGGGCAGGGAGTGCAGGTCCTGGAGCATCAACTCGACCGTGGCTCGTGAGTCGCCTTTGTTGGTGCCGATTACACCCTGGGGGCCTCGCTTGATCCACCCCACTACATAGTGGCGGGGAAGCACCTGGCCCGCGGCTGCGAGCACCCGGCCCTCGACGTTTAGGATCAACCCGCTCTTGCTGTCCAGCGGCAATCCGGGGAGCTGCACTCCGCGATAGCCCACGGCAAGCAGACACAGCTGCGCGTCCGTTTCGCTGAAAGTGCCGGTGCCAATCGCGTTGATACGCCCTTGGCTCTCCACCAGCCGGTTATCCTCCACTCGGACTCGGGCAACTCGGGGACTCGGAGTCGCAGCGTTGGCGTTGTGACTCTCAGGCTCTGCCACAAACTCTACGGGAGATTTGAGAAAGTGGAAGCGCAGCTCAGTGCTCACGTTCGCGACTTCCTGCTGACAACAGTCGTACAAATGCTCGAGCTTCGCGCGCTGACCATTGGGTCCTTCGCTGAGTTCTTCGCCGAGTGCTTGGCGGAGGACCTCCAGATCACAGCGTACCTGGATCCCTGGACGGTCCAGGAGGGCCCGGAGCTCCTTGAGGGCGAAACTGGCTTCAGCGGGACCGCGGCGTATGAGAATGTGAATGCGTGCGACCCGCTTCTTCTTGAACTCGTCCAGCACGAACCCCGGCATGTCGGTAGCGGCGAGCTCCTCGTGGGTGCTGCAGAGTAAGCGACAAACATCCAAAGAGACGTCGCCTGCGCCCACGATGACCACGTCCGTGACGTCGAGGTTGACCGGCAGTGCTACGTAGTCAGGGTGGCCGTTGTACCACGAGACAAACGACAGCGCAGAATGAACACCCGCCAATGACTCACCTTCGACGCCTAGCTCGCGCGAAGCTTCGCAGCCGTGGGCGTAGAGGACCTGGTCGTAGAGTTCAGCGAGCTCGTGGACTTGGATATCCTTCCCGATGGTTACGTTTCCAAAGAAGCGCAAACGACTGTCGGAAGCAGTACGCTCAAAACCCTTGCTGACCGCCTTGATCTTCTGATGGTCGGGGGCAACGCCGTACCGGACCAAACCAAAAGGCGCTGTAAGCCTCTCGAAAAGATGCACTTCGACCGTAGGGTCCTTGAGCAAAGCCTCGGCGGCGAAGAAACCAGCCGGACCTGATCCGACTATCGCGATGAAACGGAGTGGAATTCCCTGTGCGGACATTTGGCGGCGTACATACAACACGTCGGGGGCGCGCGTCCCAGGCCGTAGAACTCGGAATCCTACTTCGCCCAAAACTGGGCACCTCAGAGCGGAGCATGAGACCGTTCGAACGAACGCTCTCTGGCAGGCCAGCGGATTTTTGGGCACTACTGAGGGGACCAGCGATTTATATAGGCCCAGATTAGTTCACTTTGACTAGATTTCTTTCTGCGGCCTGACCTCCAACACGGAGGCCCGCGTGACCGCCATGACGGGAAATTCCGGATTGCTTCACCCTCTGCATCAGCCCTTCCACCCCTCGGATCCCGGTCGCCTTGGACGGTCGCATGCGGACTCACTCTGTCCGAGCGACAGTGCCGAGCACGAGGGGGAGAGCCCGGTGTCGGGTCCGATGCCCCGTCGGGCCGAAGATCGCTCAAGCGGCGGTACCGCCGGCACCCGCGGGTTGCTGTTGAGCGATTTGGATGTCGTCTATCAGCCGATAGTCGATGTCTCCAGCCGCCGCGTCTACGCGTACGAGGCGCTCGTGCGATGCAAGTGGCCTTCGCTCAACGATCCGTACGTCTTGTTTGCACGCGCTTCAGCCGAGCGCTGCTGCGGGCGGCTTGGGCGGCTGATTCGCGAAGTGGCTATTAGTCGCTGCCCGGGGGTGCCCCTATTCATCAACGTTCACCCGGATGAGCTGAGCGCCAGCTGGCTGCTTCGCGAAGACGACCCGATTGCCTGCCACGATCACGACATCTTCATTGAGGTGACCGAGTCAGCGGCGTTTACCCACCACGACCAGTGCCTAGATGTGCTGAAGGAGCTGGCTTCGCGAGAGGGCGTCTACCTGGCTGTGGACGACTTCGGCTCAGGGCACTCAAACCTCAAGCGAGTCCTCGATCTCGAGCCGCGCATCGTCAAACTTGATAGGACTCTGGTCGCCGGTCTCGACAAGAACCTGCGACAGCAGGCACTGGTGAGGCACTTGGTTCAGCTGTGCGTAGAGCTGGGATCGCAGGTTGTGGCCGAGGGCGTTGAAACCTCCGAGGAGCTTCGAGCGGTGACGGACACTGGTGCTCACTTGGTTCAAGGCTTTGTGTTCGCCAGGCCGAGTTTCCCGCTACCGTTGGCGCGTTGGCCCGGCGCGCGCACGATTCCTCCGCGCGCTGCGCGGCGTTGAGGCACCGGGCTACTCGTCGGGATCCAGACGGATTTCGTTCGCAGCTCGGCACTTGAGCTTGTGCGGTAGCCCCTTGGATGACCACTGTCCTGGGGCGCGACCCAGCCGGATGAAGCGCGCTCCGCACTTCGTCTCGACCCACTCATTCGTGTTGCCTGCTTCGACCCCGTGAACGAAGACCTTCGCGCCACTAGAGGACTGCACATAGAGATAAGCGCTCTCCGTTGACAGGTCCGCTGGGGGGGTCGGTGGACTGGGGATTGTCTGGACCCCAGCAGGGGGCTCCGATGGCGCATTCGTCGCTGCCTGGGCGGTGGGTGCCTCGGTGGGCAAGCTGGTTGTGGTGGCCCCGCTGGGCTCAGCGAGCTGGGACACGGTGCTGGGGGAAGCAGGGGGCGGGGGAACAGCCGCGGACTTCGCGGGGGCGGCTGCAAGGGCAGGCGTCGCGCCGGTCGTCGAGAGCTGTGGAAGTAAAGGTGGAGTGGCGCTAGGCCGCGTTAGCGCGAAAGCGAAAGCTCCTAGGGCCGCGGCTGCCCCAAGGACAACAACCAAAGGAGTGCGGCTTCGCCGACGCGCGGCCAGCCGTATGCCACGGGCGCCGGGCAGCGTGGGTGGCCCGCGTGTGATCGCAGGGGCGTCCTCCGATGCGCTGGCTACCGACCTGGTGGCTTCGAAAGCGGTCGGCTGCTCACGGTGCGGGGCAACCTCGGACGGCAGCTGAGCTCGCGCGGGTTCACCTACCACAATAGCTGTGGGGACGCCGTCGACTGCGTCGGCGGCGGAGTCCAGTGTGTCAGGGGCTCGGGGGGACGGGTCGTTTCCGCGGCCCGGCATTTGACTTGCTGGAGCTGCCCCCTCTGAAACCGAAGCTGGGCCGCTCGGGGGAGGGGAGTCTCCCTCGGTAGACTGAGGAGTGCGGGCAGCCAAAGCGTCCTGCTTGTGATTGCCCGGGGGCGGAGTCCACACCTCCTTGGGGACCGGAATGGTTGTCGGTGAGATAGCGAACGGGACCGGCTGCGCGGGGGGCGCACCCCCGTTGGGAGGGGTGGTGACCACTAGCTCTGAGACGGCGATCGGGTCCCGGTGCAGCACCGGACTGGTTCTGGATGCCGCGACAGGTGGCTGGACTGCCTTCATTTCGCGGACCGAAGGTGATCGCAAGGACGCTCTATTCGAGGGCTCTGACTTCGGGGGACGATTGGACGGAAGCGGGATCCGGAACGAGCCCGAGCTCGTCTTCAATTCGGGTACCTCGTGAGGGTCGGGCGCTCGGATGTCCAGAGAGTTGAACCCCTCGAGCCAAAGGTCGAGGTCCTTGCCCAAGCCGTCTACAATCTGAACACCGAAGCCAGGCGGTGCCGTCTCGGCCCCCGCTTCGCCGAAGCCACGCATCCACGCGAGGCGCCCCACGAGCCGGACTCGCCTGGGCATGTTAGGTGGCTGAATCTCCAACCATAGGCGCTCGGCTGGCGGGGGCAGGAGGCTCCGAATGTACAAACCAGTCGCGCTCACGCTGTAGGTGAAGCCGTATTCATCACGCTCATCGCCGACGCTACGGAACAGGACGACGGAGCCGTGCAGCGCGCGGACTTCGGCGCGCTGCAGGTTGCCGCTTGAAGGCTTCAATAGGTTAAGCGCAAATAGGATGTTCTCGGGGGGGCCGTGGGAGGACATGACGAT
>JBDKJZ010000446.1:0-5017 GCA_039796375.1 Pseudomonadota bacterium | reverse complement strand
AAGACGCTCCGCCATCACTTCGACCTTCGAGCGCCCCACCGTGCCCTTCATGCATTGGAGTTGGCGGTTGTTGTTGGTGATGCAGATCCGGTCGAAGTCTATCAGCGCGAGCTGCCCGACCCCGCTCCGCGCCAAGGCCTCCGCAGCGAAGGAACCTACGCCTCCCACGCCGATGACCAGCACGCGGGCACCCATGAGCCGATGCAGACCTGGCTCGCTGAACAAGCGGGCCGCTCGATCGAAGCGACGGTGCGTCCGGTAGGTCGTTTCGGGCTCGGCGATGTCCGTCAGCGCGTCCACTGGCGGCGCGGCTCCGCGGGTGTCGGAGGTCAGAGGCAGATCCATGGGGCGCATGTATCAGAAAAATCACAGCCGGTAGAGCCGCAGGGCATTTTCCCGAGTGAAATCGAGCAGAGATCCGGGGGAGGTGTTCCGAAGTTGGGCAACGAACTCAGCGACGGTGACCAGCGCCACCGGCTCATTGCGTCCCGGGACCCGTCCCACAAAACCTACGGGGGGCTGATCGGGGGCATCGGTTTCAAGCAACAGGCGCTCGATCGGGACGACCTTGGCAGAGGACTGGGCGCGTTTGGCGTTTGGCCGAGTGACGGCTCCGCTGAAGCTCAAGTGAAAGTTGAGCGCGACATAGCGCGGGACGAACTCAGCGCTCCCGGAGTAACTGTGGAGGACACCGCCCGCCGGATAGGGCGCGTACCGCTGCAATAACTCAAGAGCTGCGCCGTGAGCCCGAACGACATGCAGTACTAGGGGCAAGCACAACTGCTTCGCGATGCGGAGGTGCGCTTCGAAAACCTCGAGCTGCTTCGCCATAGGGGCGCCCCCGCGCTCCGCGGCAAGCCGGTCGAGTCCAGTTTCGCCTATAGCCACAGCTGAAATGAGTTCACACGCGCTGACCAGCGCTTCCTCAAGCACGAGCTCCGGGGCGAGCCTGTGCACGAACCACGGGTGCACGCCGATCCCGACACACACGCTCGGAAAAACGCGCTTAAGTGCGGCGAGTCCAAACCACTGCGCGGGTTCGACGCCCGGAACGAACACGTGGGTGAGCCCTTTGGAGGTCGCCTCAGCGATCAGCTCAGCCCGGTCTGAGTCGAAGACTGGAAAGTCCAAATGACAGTGACTGTCTACCCACTCCGGCTGCACCACGCCGTGCTTAGCACGCGCCGCGTCGCGACTCTAGCGGAGCAGCCGGAAAAGCAAGGCGGATAGCGACCGTCCTCCCCGCCCTGCCTCTGCCGTAAGCGCGCCCTCCGCGCGGGCAAGTCAAAGCCCGGCAGGCAAAGTTACTTCAGCGCACGGGCGAGAAACGCCACGCGCTGATTCTTGGGAGCCAACTCCTGTGCGGTAAGCAGCGTGGCTCTAGCCTGCTCGATTTCGTTGGCGCGATACTGTTGCTCCAGCAGCTCGATCTGCGCGAGCGCGGATTGGGGGTTGCTCGACACGGCGTAGCTGACCCACTCGCGAGCTGGAACAGTTAGCTTTTGACGGCGAAGAGCGATCGCGAGACCCGCCGCTGAATCGGCGTTCGTTGGATCCAGGATCACGGCGCGCCGAAAGATGCGTTCGGTCAGACCATCGTCTTTGCCGGACAAAGCTTGCTTGGCGGCTTTGACGTAGCGCGCCGCGATCTCCGACGCTATCGGCGCGTCGCCTGGCGCCTCGGCGAACAACCCAAGCCAAGCCTGGCGAGCGTCATCGAGCTTGCCTTCTTGCGCGTAGATATCTCCGGTCAGCTCCCGGGCGCGGCGCGAGGCGTCCTGTGCATCATTACGCACTCGAGCCGCCCATGTCAGCGCCTGCGCGTAGTCGGCGCGCTTCATCAAGAACTCGGCTAACCCGTAGGTGGCGGGCCCGCTCTGGTTCCACTCTGCGGAGAGGCACATTTGTTTCTGCGCGACTTGCACCTTTCCGCGCATCATCGCGTTCAGCGCTTGGCGCCACAAGGCTTGCGCAGTGGCCGGCTTGGGGGAGGCCTTCGGCGTGAACGGGCGACCCAGCAGGTCGTCGCAGGTATCGCCCGGCTTGGGCGTTCGAAGGGCGAGCGAGGGGAGCTGCGCGCTCGTCTTCGACGAAGCGGATGTCCCGGTCGTAGGAGCGAGCGCGGCGTTCTTCTCCGCGCTCACGGCCGCCTTCGAACCTGGCGTCGTCGGCTGCTCCGTATCTGTTGACGCCGAGTCAGGCGCCTCTCCAGCGCTCAGCGGGTGACCCAAGCGAGTGGTCCCCGTGTCGCGCCCACTGGACAAGGCCAACACAGCAAGCCCAAACACCGTAAGCAATATCGCACCCAACAGCCAGCCGTTCATCCCACGCAACGAATCGATCGCGGCATCTGGCTCTGCCAGTTCTGCGATAGGCGGGCGCTCGGAGCTCTGCTGGAAAGAGCCGTGATCGGGCGAGAGGGTCTCGACGGCAGTCTCGGTGTCGGGGAGCACCTCAGGCGGGCCTGAACGGGACGGAGGTGGCGGCTGCGGTCCGGGAGGCACCGAAGGCAGTGTTCGACGCGGAAGCGGCGGAGGTTCGGAAACGCGCGGCGCTGAGGGCTGCGACGCGCGCGGTAGCGGTGGCGGCTGCGACGCGCGCGGTAGCGGTGGCGGCTGCGACGCGCGCGGTAGCGGTGGCGGCTGCGACGCGCGCGGCTTCGCCGAAGTCGGAAGGGGCGTCGCCGTAGCGAGCATGGCTGCCGAAGCGGGGCTTTGATCCGAGCGTTCGCCCGCTGGCTCGCTGCGGAGGGGTCCACCCAGCGGCGCTTGTGCAGGAAGGCCGTACAGCGTTTGATGCAACGACCGAAGGTTGGAGGTGGGCGTAAGTTTCGCTTCCAGCTCCGAGTCCCTTACCGGTCCGGCGCCTGGAGGCGTATTGGGTTCGTCGTCGCGTTCCATCAAGTGGCGGGCAGTATAGGGCACGCCCCACGGCGCCTGGCAAATGCCACTGTGGGTTCAGCCACGTACCCTGACCGAAAGCCGTGGACGACGCGCTCGGAGGTTTCCGAGGAATTACGCCCACCGGCGACCGATAATCCCCGCTCAGGCTCGCCAGAAGTTGCGGGCAGCCGCCGGTCAGAGTCGCTAGTCTGTCCCTCTTTTGAGCAGCACGCGGAATGACAAGACGAACGAATTTTCCAGCATTGTTGCATGTCAGACGATTCTTGATCGTTTCGGCCGACGCCGAGGATCCGCTCCCCGCCACCTCGCTCGAACGGAGGCAACCGCACCCTTTCTGAACCCGCACTCGTTTCGACGCCCCGTCTAGAAACGATCTTTGGTGGTAGTCCAGCGCATCAGCGATCGGTATCCTCCGATTCCGAGTCCGCACACCGAAACTAGCCAATGCAAATCGAAACACTAAGACTCATCAGGACGAGCCTCGGCTGCATCCTGCTTTCGGGCATGGGCATCGCATGCGAGCCGAACCGGGAATGCGAACGAGAGCGCATGGCGCTAGCTAGGTCCTTCGAGCAGGTGCAGCTAACCGCCGCCAAAGCCAAGGTGCTGAGCGAAGAGCGCGCCAAGTCTATGGACACGGACGCGAAAAAGGACCACGTCGGCCGCTGGAGCCTTTTAGAGAACAAGGCTGGCCTGCTGCACAGCGCCGTAATGACTGAGCAAGTGACGTGGAACAGCGCCGAGGACGCGCTGAAAGAATCCCGCGCTAAGTTTGAAAGCGCCACCCCATCCTCCCCGTTTGAGCAAGGCTTCGGAGTCGCCTTGGCTCAAGCGCAGGTCGCGTTCGAGAACTTCCGCAGCAAGTGTCGCTGAGCTAACGCACCCTTGGCCGAAGATGGCTGCGCGGCTAACACACCGTGTGGCCGTCGCTGAAGATCTTTCCGGGGTTCAGTAGGCCCTTCGGGTCGAAGACCTGCTTCAAGGACTTCTGCAGACCAATCAAGTCTGCGTTTTGTTCGAAGTGCAGGTAGGGGGCTTTCAACACGCCGATGCCGTGTTCGCCGCTCAACGTCCCACGCAGCTCGACCACGTCGCGAAATAGCTGCTCAATCGCTTGGGAAACCAGCGGCAGCTCGGACTCGTCGTTCCACAGGTAGTTGACGTGCAGGTTGCCATCGCCCGCGTGGCCATACGTGAGGCTTCGCACGTTCAAGCGCTCAGTTGTGCTTGAGACACGCCTGAGCAGCTCTCCAATCTGCCTGCGCGGGACGACTACGTCCTCGCTCAGCTTGAATTTGGACATGCGCCGCACCGCGGGGCTCATTTCACGCCTAGCGGCCCACAAGCGGTCCCGCTGGCTCGCATCTTGGGCCGCCAGCAACTCAACGACGCCGATCTCGTCGCAGATATCGCTGATACGGGACGCGTCTCGCTCGACGCTCGTCTCATCGCCATCCAAGTCCATCAGCAACATCGCGTGCGCGTCGCTGTGAATCGGGTTACCCGCGTCGCGGATCGCCTGCAGGGTTGTGGCGTCCATCAGCTCAATACAGCGCGGGATGACACCGGCGGCGATGATCTTTTCAACGCAGGCGCCGGAAACGAATACATCCTTAAACAGCGCCAGAAGGGTCATCACTTTGGGCGGTTTAGGTATCAGTCGGAGCGTGATGTCGCCGATCAACGCCAGTGTCCCTTCACTGCCGACGATGAGCGAGGTCACGTCGTAACCCGTCACTCCCTTCGTCGTGCGGCGCCCAGCGAAGAACGACTGCCCGCCCATGAGCATCGCCTCTAGGCCTAAGACGTAGTTACGAGTCACGCCGTACTTAAACGCCCGGGGGCCGCCGGCGTTCGTTGCGGCATTGCCGCCTAAAGTGCACGCAGCAAGCGAGTTCGCGTCCGGCGGATAGAACAACCCAAGTTTCTCGACCTCCGCGTGCAGGTCCCCGAGCACCACCCCCGGACCCACGACAGCCAGCTGCTCGCGGACATCGATATCTTTGATTTGGTCCATCCCTCGGGTGCAAAGGACGATACCCCCGGCAACCGGAACGGCCCCCCCCCCCCCCCCCCGCCCCCCCGCCCGCCGCGGGCCCCCGGCCCCCGGCGCG
>JBDKJZ010000445.1:0-5049 GCA_039796375.1 Pseudomonadota bacterium | reverse complement strand
AGCACGAACAGCCCGGGGTTCGTCGCTTTCACGCCGGCTTTCGGTGCCCCGGAGCAGTGGGCTCCGAATCGTTTGGGTCAGACGGGCCCGTGGACAGACGTGTTTAGTTTCGCGCTCACGCTGGTCGAGCTCCACGTCGGGCACCCCGTGTTCGACGGCGATCAAGCCGCCATGATGGGGGCCGCGCTGAATGAACAGCGTCGCCCCACTCCGGGCAACGAAGGTAAACCCGTCAGCCGTGCGCTAGAGCGGGTCTTCGAGAAAGCACTCGCGGTCGATCCACGCCGGCGCTATCAAGATCTGGGGGAGTTCTGGGACGCGTTGCTCGCTGCGCAAAGCGGGCTATCGGAGCCGACTGGTGGCCCACTGTCGTCGGCTCCCGCTGATCCCGGCACTTACAACGAGCTAGATCTCGGCTCAAGCCTGCCGCTGGCGACGATCGAGCTCGCCTCTGAGGTCCCGCACGCGCCCGCGCGGAGCGCGCTGGTTGAGGTGCCCCGCGCCCCGCGCCTGCCGCGCGAACACGTGGTGGGCGGGCCGCGCCGCCCTGAGCCCGCAGCGTTGGTATCGATGTCGCTTCCACCGTTGAGCCTTCGCCCCCCCATGCGCTTTACCGTTCGTGACTTTGCTGCTCCGGTGGCCGCGATCTGTGCTGGCGTCGGGCTCTCGATGTTGGGTGAGCACTACGCCACGACCTCGGGCCAGGTGTTTTCGCTCGGCCCCCTTCGCCTGGTTTGGGTGACTGTGCCGATGGTCGTGCTCGGCAGCGCGCTGGTCGTTGTGCGCTTGCTGCAACGGCGTGCCCACCGCTGATTCAAGCGGGTCAGATTGCGCCCTCTGCACCCTATTTCCCCCGAAAGCTTGCGACCGAGGACCCGGCCGCGAGCTTTGTTCGTTGCGCGGCCTTGTGCGACAGGCAGTCGGCTGGTTACAAGTCGAGACGGCCGTGTCGCGAGGGTGCGCTCTTTGGGCGTTTACCAGTCGCTGATCCGGGACCTGGGGCCGTCATGATCGAGAACACTGAAGGAGCATTGCCGGTTACGACGGGTCGCGTGTTAATCTGCGACGACGAAACCCGGCTAGCGACGTTGACCGCCGGGCTGCTCGAAGAGTTTGGGTACGAGGCGACTACAGTCGGGCTTGGAGCAGACGCGTTCGCCGTGCTCTCGACGCGCAGCATTCCCGTAGACGTGCTGTTATTGGACGTGAATCTGCCGCGGGGGATGTCAGCCGCCGAGGTCCTGGCCGAAATGGTAGCTGAGGACTGCGCGGTACCCGTGATACTGACCAGCGGCCTCGCCCCCGAAGACCTGCCTCGCACGCTGCGTGACCACCCGCTGGTGAGGAGCTACTTGGCGAAGCCCTACACGGTCGACGAGCTGGTTGGTGCGATTTCTTCGGCAATCGCGCAGCGCGCGTAAGCCAACCGGCAAGGGTTCGGGGCACGCTTCGCGCTAAAGCGCAGTGTGGCAGTGTAGGCTCGGGTCGCGAGTCTTCGCCCGGCGCGCGTCAATATTGCCGGGCGGCTGGGCCTGTGGGATCACTTGCCATCACTCAGGAGGCGGCGGAGCATGGCGACCAAGAAACGACCGGCGAAAAAAGACTCGGCTCAGAACCAGAGCGCAGCGAGCTCAAAGCAGGCTCAAATCGTGAGCGCTTTGCGCGAGGACGGCTGTCAGCGGGCGAAGATCGGCGGCTTCGACGTCGATGGGGTGCTTCGAGGGAAGTATGTCTCGCTAGACAAACTGGAGTCAGCGCTGAGCAAAGGGTTCGGATTCTGCGATGTGATCTTCGGCTGGGACATCGGCGACGTCCTCTATGACAACGCCCAAGTGACTGGCTGGCATAGCGGTTACCCCGACGTGCAGGCGGTGTTGGCTCCCGAAACCCTGCGTCAGATCCCCTGGGAACCCGGAGTAGTCGCTATGCTGTGCGACTTTCGGGATCCAGACGGCAACGACCACCCAGCGTGCCCTAGGTCACTCCTGAAGCGGGTCGTGGCGCGCGCCGAAGCGATGGGTTTCACGCCGTACTTTGGAGTGGAGTTCGAGTTCTTCTTGTTCCAAGAAGATCGCGACACCGTCGTGGAGAAGGACTTCCGCGGGCTGAAGCCGCTGGATCCGGGGATGATGGGCTACAGCTGGGTCCGCACTGGGCAAGACGCCGACCTGATGGCGGAGATTTGGCAGCTATGCTCGGAGTTCGGGATCCGCTTGGAGGCGCTACACACCGAGACGGGTCCCGGCGTATACGAGGCGGCGATCACCTATAACAACGCGCTTGAAGCGGCGGATCAAGCCGCTCTCTTTAAGACCACGCTCAAACAACTCGTGCACCGTCACGGTCTCGCTGTGACCTTCATGGCCAAACCGAAGGCGGACCTGCCCGGGACGAGCGGTCACCTCCACCAAAGTCTGTGGAATAATGGCAAGAACGCCTTCTTTGATCCCAAGGGACCCCAGGGGATGTCCGAGACGCTGCAGCGCTATATTGGCGGCCAAATGCAGCTGATGCAGAGTTGGACCGCGCTCTATTCACCGACGATCAACAGCTACAAGCGCACCGTCCCTGGGCTCTGGGCGCCGCTGGTTGCATCATGGGGCGTCGAGAACCGGACCTGCGGGATTCGCGTAGTTGCCCCCAACGACCCGAGCGCAATCCGAGTCGAGTACCGCCAGACCGCCGCGGACATCAATCCGTACATCGCGATCGCCTCGTGCCTCGCGGCAGGGCTATACGGGATCGAGAACCGCCTTGCGCTCCCAAAGCAGAGCCTCGGCGACGCTGGCACAGATGGGCCCCAGGCGCTGCCGAGGAGTTTGGAACACGCGACGCGTCTGCTTTCGGAGAGCGAGCCCGCGAAACAGATGCTCGGAGCGGGGTTTATCGATCACTACGTCCGGACGCGCGAGTGGGAGGTGCGACAGTTTGCGAAGGCAGTCACCGATTGGGAGCTGCGCCGCTACTTTGAAATGGTGTAAGAGGCGGGAGGCAGCACTATGATTTGGAACTATCCCACGCGTGTTCGCTTCGGAGTCGGCGAGGTTCAGAATCTCGCGACGGAGATCACGAGATTCGGGGGCACAAGGCCGCTGCTGGTGACCGATCCAGGCGTCGAGCGCGCGGGTCTCGCCGCTCCGATCGTGCAACTGCTGGAGCAGGCTGGGCTGCCGACCCTCGTCTTCTCGGAGGTCAGCGGTAACCCAACTGAGGCGAACATCGAGGCCGGCGCCGCCGCCTACCGGGCGCACAACGCCAATTGCCTCGTCGGGCTCGGCGGGGGATCACCGCTGGACAGCGCGAAGCTCATCGCCGTCCGGGTCACGGTAGAGCACCCTTTCGAACAGCTCGACGACGCGCTCGGGGGAGATCGCTTCATCCCGGATGTGTTGCCCCCCATCGTCGCAGTGCCCACCACTGCCGGTACGGGCAGCGAAGTTGGACGCGCTGGGGTCATTACCGTCAAGAGCACCGGCCGCAAGACGGTCATTTTCGCGCCATCGATGTTACCTAGAGTCGCGATCTTGGACCCGGAGCTCACGCGCTCGATGCCGCCCCACATCACCGCGGCAACGGGCATTGATGCGCTGACCCACTGTTTAGAAGCGCTGGTCGCACAAGGCGATCACCCCATGGCCGACGCGGTCGCGCTCGGAGGGCTCGAGCTCGTGTGGCGTTCCCTCGCGCGCGCCGTGGATCATGGCCAAGATCTGCAGGCGCGGGGCGATTTGCTGAAAGCCGCGATGATGGGCGCCACTGCTTTTCAGAAGGGGCTGGGCGCGTGCCACTCGCTTGCACATCCGTTGTCTAGTGAGTGCGGTATGCACCATGGCTTAGCCAACGCGTTGTGCCTAACCGCGGTCGTGGAGTTCAATCGCGAGAGCAGCGCTGTCGCCTACGATCGGGTGGCGCGGATCTTCGGTGTTTCTGGAGCGCGCGCGCTTGCTCCGGCGCTCGCCGAGTTCATGGGAAAGCTGGGAATTCGTCCGGGTCTCTCGGCGGCGGGCGTGCCTCGCACTCTGTTGCCGCGCTTGGCTGATTTGGCGTTCGCCGACGCCTGCCATACATCGAACCCGCGTGTGTGCAGTCGTGACGATTTGCTCGCGCTATACGAAGCTGCGATGTAGGTCTTTCGCCAGGCGGAGACGCGGCATTGACGAGTCGCGTAGGGTGCACGGCTTGGGTTAGTGCGGCCTCTAGCGGTGCGAGACGCGGTCTAGTGACGGTCCGACCTGTGACAGCCATGTCAGCTTCTTGCAGTTTGTGACAGCGCGCTCGCCGCGAGGATCCCGGACGCGACGGTTCGCCTGGCAACCCTAACCCTACGAAACCTGAGTGTGACTTCGACCTCCTCGGACTCGGCTTGGCACTTGGCACGGGACTCGCACTGGGGTGATGCGTGCGACGGAACGCCCCCAGACACGTACAGCCTACCCAGCCGGACTCCGATCCGGTCAGGCGCGCGCGCCGCCTGGTCAACAAGGGCGAGGCGCGCCGGGCACTCGTGCTGCTCCGGAACGCCTGCTCGCTCAACGAACACGACGCGCGGATCTGGGCGTTCTACGGGCTCGCGTGCCACCACGCCGGCAGAGTGGCCGACGCCGAGCAAGCGCTCAGTCATTCAGTCTGGGTGCGTCATCACGCCCGTCAGTACAAACGGGCGGCGGCGCTCCGGCAGTGGATGTTTCGGATGGGGCTAGCTAGCACTGCGTAGACGCGGCAGCTGCCACAGCCGAGCCGGCGGTCGAGACACGCTGAACCGCGCGAGAAGCGACGCGCTCGGCCCTCCCGCGCCTCGACCCAAACCCCGAGGGTTACCGGGAGCTCAGCGACTAGCTACCGTTTGGGAATTATGCTGAAGGCGTCCAATTATGGGCAGCTGTCTTCAATAAAACGTTAGAGCAATAAGCGACTACAGCATCCGCTGAAACCAGTGACGGCACGGGAGAGCCCTGGTCAGCTCAGTTCGTGGTTGGCGCTCGGGGTTGGTTTTCCGAACACTCGGCCATTATCGACCGAGCGACGACGTTAGAAAAATAGAGATAAGAA
>JBDKJZ010000444.1:0-5052 GCA_039796375.1 Pseudomonadota bacterium | reverse complement strand
GATGACGCACTGGTAGGTTCGCAGCCGTTCGACCTCAGGCAGCAGCCGATGTATCCCCGCCACCCCTACATCGCTCAGAAAATGAGCGCGCACGCCGGAAGCTAGCAACGTCTCAATCGCTTCTTCGGAGACGGGCAAATCCGAGGTCCCGGCGGTCACGACCGCAACGCGCGCGCTCGCTCGATGCTCAGGCACATTGCCAGGAATCCAGGCTGTCCGGGCCACCGGATTGTGGCGCAGCTCGCTGTGATTCTCTTTCAAGCTAGCCGCGACCTCAGGGTCCAGACGCGTCAGCAACACAGGCTGTCCACGCCCCGCGAGCTCGTGAGTGATAGCGTGGATCTGGTGGGAGGTCTTCCCCTGCCCAAAGACGACCTCCGGGATCCCTTGTCGCAGAGCGCGATGGTGGTCGAGTCGGGCGAACCCGAGGTCGGCGAACGGCAAGCTCTCCAGCTCTGCGGTCACCTCGTCGACCGACAATTCCCCCGATCTGAGCTGGGTCAAGAGACCCCGGAGCTGAGCGATGTACATTAGCGGCGGGTGTAGCGTGGTCCCGAAGACTTGTCTAAGGCCTTTCGCCCCACACGATGACCGAGCTTGACCCTCGAATGCGGCTTGGCGAAGCCCCCAATGCGTGCTCAAGTCTGCGGATGCCAGCCCTCACTCTGCCTCTATTGGGCTTCGCGGTTGGCGTCCTCTTCGCTTGGGCAGCGGCCGAGGAGATCGCCCAGCGCCAGGATGTGCTCCACACCCAGTCGATCTGGATCGTGACGCTGTACTCTTTGCTGGTCCACACTCCGTCAGCGGTGTTGCTGATTGCGCCCTACCCAGACTGGAGCGTCGCGTATGTCGTTAACGCTTCGTCCCTGCCCACGACGTGGGTACCCGCTCTGGTGCTGCTGAATTGCGGAGCTCCGCCCCTCGGTTTCCTGCTCTCCGGGAGCGCTGCCGGACAAGGTCGGCCCGTCGCGCTGTTGCGACTTGCCGGCGTGGCGCTCGCGCTCGCTTGTGTGAACACGCTGACGTTCATCGACCGGCTGGTTGTGGTGGCGACGCACAGCGAGTTCCACAACAACTTCGGCATTCGCGGTGTGGCCGGCAGTGCCCTCGGGTATTCGCTACTGTTTCTCGCCGTCTTGACGAGCGCGGCAGCAGCCTGGACTCACAACCTTCTCAAACGCGTCGGTCGGCGCAGCCCAGCGCTACCTAGTCGCGCCCGGTGGCTCTCCTGAACCGGCGCTGTACCCTACGACAAGAAACCATCAGGACTGCATGAGCGAACTGGACACCGACCAACTCACTTCCCTAGCCGAACGACTTGTGCACCAGGCACGGGGCCGCGGCGCAGAGGTCGCGGAAGCTCAAGCTCGCCAAGGTTGGGAGCTCAGCGCCCGGGTTCGGCTAGGGCAGCCCGATCTGATTTCCGAAGCGGGCCACCGCAGCGTCTACCTCAGGGTCTTTCGTAATCAGTGTTCAGCCCTCACATCGACCAGCGACGTCACTGATGCGGGTCTCGAGCGCTGTGTCAGCGACGCGATAGAACTGCTGGACCTCTCCGAGCCCGACGAGTGGGCCGGCCCCGCAAGCGCTGAGGATTTGGCCAGAGCCCCCTTCCTAGAGTTGGACCTCTTTGACCCGGTTCTGGGTGCGATTGACGCAGCAGAAGCCGTAGATCGTGCCGCAAGAGCGGAACGCGCGGCGCTGGACTTCGACCCACGCGTCACGTTGAGTGAGGGCGCCACCTTCGCGCGAGTGACCGGCGCCAGTGCGCTCGTTATTTCGAATGGCTTTGTCGGAACACAGCGGGGCTCCTACGCGTCCCTGAGCGTCGCGCCCGTTGTGCTTGACCAGGGGGACAAGCGCCGCAGAGGGCACTATTGGAGCGCCCGTCGACATCTCGCGGATCTAGAGGACGAGCGCACCATTGGTGAAGAAGCGGCGCGCCGAGCCCTCAGGCAACTCGGGGCGCGCAAGGTGGCTAGCACGACGGCGCCGGTCATCTTCGACCAGGATACCGCCCGCTCCATCGTTGGGACGTTCGCCGGTTGCATCCTCGGAGGCGCCCTATGGCGAAAGAGCAGCTACCTACTCTCTAGGCTCGATACACCTGTCGCGAGCCCACTCGTGAGCTTCGTCGATGAGCCGCATCTCCCTCGCGGGCCGGGATCGAGAGCATTCGACGGCGACGGACTACCCACCCGCAAGAACGTCGTGGTCGAGCAGGGCATCTTGAAGTCGTATTTGCTCGACACCTACAGCGCGCGAAAACTCCACCGAGCTCCCACGAGCAGTGGAAGCCGGGGCGGTGCATCGGTCTCATCGGGCACCAGCAATTTTATCATGCAGGCCGGGGATAGGTCGCGGGAGCAACTCATTGCCGAAACGGAGCGTGGCCTCTACGTAACAGAAATGATGGGCTTCGGATTCAACGCCATCACCGGCGACTTTTCGCGGGGCGCTACGGGCTACTGGATCGAAGATGGCAAGCTCGCTTACCCGGTGAGCGAGCTCACCATCTCGAGCAACCTGGATCAGATGCTCAAGAACATCGACCTCGTCGGAAACGATCTCGATTTGAAGACGTCAACGGCCGCGCCGACGTTTCGGGTCTCGTCGATGACGATCGGCGGGACCTAAAACACCCGGAATTGGGCTTGTCTCTACCTGAGCAGCTCTAGCAGCTGCTCGAGCCGAGCGACATCGAGCGCTGTGGCCCCGAGTGTGGCGAGCCGCTTTCCCCAAACTCCCGGACCTTCGGTGAGATAGATGCATTTTGAATTGGGAAATTCTTGCTGAATAACCCGGAAGTAGTCCATCGGACTTAGCGGTGACAGAGCCTGTTGTTCAACGACGAATGCGTCCGGCGGTCTTCGCGTAGCGACGACTAGCGCCGACAGCGGCTCTTCGGCGAAAGAGCAATCGTGCCCCTTCAAGATTCGCCTCAGGCTGACTCGCGCGGCTCCTCGAACCAGCACGATGACTTGGTTGGACTTGTGCTCTAGGGGCAGGCGGTACCCGCATCGCTCAAGAAATGTCACGACCTCGGCTATCTGGAAGCGCAAGTGCCGCCCCGGAGTGCGAAAGTGAGCGATCCGGTTCTCTTCCACCCAGTTGTGCACGGTCTTCATCTCGACGCCACACAGGTCGGCGACACCTCGAGCCGTGAGCGGCGCAGTCCCAAGGGCCTCAATAGGCGGGAGACGTAGCCCGCCACTCGCCGGCGGAATCCGCGCCTGCGGCTCTTTGGGTTTACGTTTAGTCCTCGTCTTGCCCAAGCGAATCTCTTCCTGACCTGAGTGCCTGGATGGCTATCTCGTAACGGACTGGGCTCACCAAGCGGCAGTACTGGGAAGTGGCACCCGACCCCTACTGCAGAATGTTTCTTGCTCCGGGGGATGCCCCGGGCGGGGCGTGCAGTCCGAAAAGTCCATCAAGCTTATCTGCTGACCACGGATCGCGCCGCGCCACACTGATTCCCGACCCCGGCGGCGGGTCGGCTGGCAAGCGTGATACCAATCTGCCGGACGGTGACAACAAACGCAATGCCTCTCCACCATTGGAGAGTCCAGCCGCACCTAGGCGCGATACCCGAATCACCAGAGTGTTCGCTTCCGGTACAACCCCCCACCCAAGCCGTTCATCGAATCCATCGGGAACAATGAGCGCAAAGTGATCCAAATCGAGCTCTACATTCGGGAGCGTGGCCAGGCCTTCAGCGTCACCCAGCTTCCAGCCCTCTAGGTTCACGGGCGCTGTGCCTGCGTTGTAGAGTTCGACCCACTCTTGGGTCGGCTCAGGGCCAATGGGAGCGGCCATCACCTCGTTGATCACCAAGCGCGACCTGGCTTCAGCCGTCCGCAACTGAATGGCCCCAGTTTGGTATCGTCCGAAGGCATCCCAAACATGAAACTGTTCCACTGTCTCACTCCTGATGGGGAGCTCAGAAATCGTCCACTCAGCCCCGGGTTCAAGAGCAGAAAACTGGGCACCAACCCGCCAGAAAGTCGGGAAAGAAGGACCCTGTATCAGGACCCGCCCGTCCGATACCCTCACGCAACCCCACGCAACAGCCTCACCGTCGCACTCCGCTCGCTCCTGACTGCGAGCCTGCTGTGAGTGGAACACCGTGGGTTCCGCGAGTAGTCCTCCCTGACGCAGCGCGGTCAACGTCGCAGTGCGAGGCAGGCGATTCATCTGCATCACCGCGCATTCCGCCCCGGGCAACAGGACCCAGACCCCCTCCGCGCTGGGCACCTCAACCTCGCGCTCAAACGGTAGTCGCGAAGTAGGCACCCCGTCGACGCAGTAGACTGACGCGCCGCCACTTATCCCACTCGCTGGCCAGACACGTCGGAGGGTCGGCTCCCCCAACGGAACCACATCGAACTCGTAGCTCGCCCGAGCCCCAGTCACCAACGTGTACCGGTCAGGATCTAGCCGCATCAGTGGAGCGACGCGCTGAGTTCCGTCGACGACCCCTGTCCAAGTCGGCACGAGCCGCGCCTGAAGAACCCGGCTGAGCTCGGGGTCGTCAGCACGGCTCAGTTGGTAACGGCTCAGCTCTCCAAGAAACAGCCTCGGTAGTGGCTCAAGTGCAGGGGCGGGAAGCGATAGCCGAAGTATCTGCGCGGCGCCCCCAGGCGCGCTGGGCTCCAGCAGCGGCTCCGCACCGGCATCCTCACCGTACCCGACGTCCAGATCCGGAAGTTGAGCGTCACATGCTGAAATTAACCGCGCTGCGCCCAACCAGGCCGCGGCTCGAAAGTATTCTGCCACGGAGCCTGCTCGGCTCCCTAGGCAGGCAGTTGCGGGAGAACAACGCCCTCGCCCGCTGAGAAGCCGGGCACAGCCGGCTCAACGCGTGCTCCGCAGGGGGTTTCCCGTCAGGCTCCGCTCGATTCCGTCTCGGTGGCCGACTCCGGGCTGTCGTCATCTTCTGCGCCGTCATCTTCTGCGCCGTCATCTTCTGCGCCGTCATCTTCTGCGCCGTCATCTTCTGCGCCGTCATCTTCTGCGCCGTCATCTTCTGCGCCGTCATCTTCTGCGCCGTCA
>JBDKJZ010000443.1:0-5070 GCA_039796375.1 Pseudomonadota bacterium | reverse complement strand
TCGGCGAACCAGGCCTACGACGTTGAAGGTGTGCCCCTCCGGGCGTTTCTGGACAGGTGCACGTCGGTGAGACACAAAACCGCACACCCAGCAACATTCACTCAACCGCCCGACTACGCGCTACTCACGCGGGGAATGCGTAACCTCGCGATAGCTATACTTTGGAACACCCATGGGATCAAAGACCTGAGTTTTCATCGACCTGGAGATCAAATTTCCTTCCCGAAAGGGGAGATACAGGCGCGGATTTTCACCTATTCTCGACGCTAAATTCTATGGACTATCCTGAGGGCACCGTGACCCAAGCAACCGTGAATCGATTCGACCGAGATTCCAAGGCCCGATCCGCGTGCATACGCACACACGGCTCGAACTGCAGCAGGCCTTTCGCTTCTTCGCCGGCGTTTGATGCGGCTGAAGAAGCGCACGGCGTTGGTCGGATATGAGAGATTTCGAGGTCATCATGCCGCTGCAGATTGTTTGCCAGGAACGCGCTCGTCGTCAGACGACAGTCATCACCTTGGAAGCTCGCGACGCGAATGGCACCACCGTGGGCCGCATCGTCCTCGAGTGCGGAGACTCGATCGTGTACTTGGAAGACATCTGGATTGAGCCGGACCAGAGAGGGAGGGGGTACGGCGATAGCCTTCTGAAACGCGGGAAAGCCGAGGCGGTGCGCCGCTGCGGAAGAGTTCTGCAATGCGATCCGATCGCCTACGAGCCGAAATCGCCAGGAACGAAGGAGAGCTTGCCGGAAGAGAAGCAGAAGGGCTTGCGTGATTGGTACAAGAACCGAGGCTTCGCGCCATTGGACGATGCGGACGGAGGGCTCTGGGAATGCAAGCTTTTGGCCGCGCCGTGACGTTGCTTGGCAGATCAGGTCGGGGCTGATCAATTCGCCGACGGAAATCACCGCGGGAGCGCCGTCCAACAAGCCGTTGCAACGGACGGGCACATCGAGCTACGCTCGATGCTCCCGCCGCTGAACGCCTATACGTTGGGCGGACCCCACGACGGTTACTCGCTCGCGCATCCACGTGAACACGTTGGCAAGTACCGTAGCAGCGAATCTCAACTAGTGCGCTCTTAACGAAGCGCAAGCCGATTCGTCTCCGAAGGAGATTTGCGCACGCGCCCGTTGACATGAGTCGGACGCCGCGGTCGTATTGTATCGTGGCGCAACTTCGACTGACACTTGTCAAGCTCGGGCATTTTAAGCGAAACATCGACCTTTCAAGTCTCCGCCGTTGGAACAGCGACCTTTTTGAGGTTGTGACTCTCCAGGAGCGTGCTCATGCGCCGGATGGGGACCAGGAATGGCAAGAGTTCTTGGATGACAGCGAAGGATTACCTGAACCCGACGTCAGCAGCGACATTACCGTCGCGATTACTGAGTACGGCCTCGAAGACAACTTCTACCTACGGCGACTCCGCAGCGGGCTTATCCTAATGTCACTGGCTGAAGTGGGCTCGCTTCTTGAGGAGCGCAACGTGCCTCTCGAAAACTTCATCTTGCGCAACCTATACTGCGTCAGCCTGATCCGCTATCACCAAGGCAGAGCCTGCCCTACGTCTCGGAACGGACGCCCAGACCTGATTCACGACGAAACTCGCAGCTGCCTTTTCGACATGAATGGGATCAAGTCCGACGTTCTTTATTCGTCGTCTGAGCCATGCGTGTGTTCCGCATGTAAGGCAAAGCTTGAGTCCGCGGACCTTCCAGCTGGTGTTCTGCGCTCGGTCGGCAGGGAGCTTGCGCGCATCAGGAAACCGCTCTACTTCAGGATGAGAGACTTTGTGAGGCGCCGTCCACTTGTATCGCTATCGCTTGCGTTCGCCGGAGGGCTACTTTTGGAACTAATTGGCAACGCGGCCTACGATTTCTTGAATGGCCTGGTCGCGAGATCTCCTTAGGTCAATAAACTTGCTCTAAGACACAAGGCGCTTCCATGAGCTTGCCGCAGAACGCCGTGCACGCGACGTCGAAATCCCAACGACTTGTGCGTTCTAAAAACCTTGCACTTGCGTGACAGCGATGTCCGGCCCCACCCCATCTAGCTTGGCGCGTTCTGACCCGGAGGCGATGCGAGGGCCTCCTAACAAGCCAATGAACGCCGACGGGGAGCCTGATACGCCGCGCCTTGCTGACGCGTTTCCGGGTGGGCCGCTAGTCGTGGCCACAATTTGTTGGTACTCTTCCCACCTGAAACGTCGTCGCCGTAGCTCCCCGCGGGTTATTGGCACTTCGTTATGCTGGCGGTAGGCCAATCTCGAAATCCCAACCTAGCGCCGTTCGCAACGCCGAACACCACGCTAGCTGCTCTCGACCTCGGCTCGGCTGGCTTCCGGGCGCCGCCTCGTCGCGGGCACTGTGATCTAGCCGGCTTCCGCACGGCGCTGTCGCGTTTGCGACCTCCTGTGGGCTGCCTTTGAGGCCACCCCCTTCTAGCTGATTCCCGCCCGAATGGCGATCCGTCGACCCTAGCCGTAATCAAACCTGCCCCTTCCGCGCTCAAAATCAGCCTTGCAAGTGTTACCGCCCATGGTATCAGTACGTCGGTGGGCAAAATCCGCCGCGACAACTTCATCCTGCTCACTTGGATCGGCGACCACAGTCCTCGCCATGTTCACATATACCGAGATGGTAAGCTGGTTCTCAAGTGGAATCTCGACGATTGGGCGCCCATGAAGGGCAAGCCAACTGCCAGACTCCTCAAGTTGCTTCATTCTCTCCGAATCGAAGGTGTCTTATGAAACTTCGCGGCGTTACCGTCAACAATCGAAAAGCTCAGCTCGAGCTCCTGACTCGTTCTGGAAGGACTCTCCCGTTCCCGTTCGTCAAGCTTCACCCGAAGCCCTCGGTCAAGGACAGAATCGTTACCGCCGTTGTCGACAGGGAACTCGCCAGCGAAGGGGTCACCTTTGTCCTTGAATCGGGCGCCGAAGGCTCCGTTCACGTTGAGCACGCACTCGAATACAACCAGGACCCCACTCACCTGGCCGAGTTGCTTGCCCACAAACTCACTGTTGAAGCGTCCAAGCGAGTGGACCGCTCGAAGCTCAGTCGTCGTGAGCTTGCTCGCCGACTTCACACCTCCGTACCGCAGCTCTATCGCCTGCTTGACCCCACGATCTCCCGCAAGAACCTCGCTCAACTCGTCGCACTGCTCCATCTCTTGGATTGCGACGTCGAGCTCGTCGTAACCACAAAGGCCGCATAACAAAGCGTTGCTGACCGACGTGGCCTTCGCTACGCTCACGACCACGCGGCAGAACGCTAACCGTTAGAAAGACGCCGGACCCAGGCACTCTGGTCCGACGGGCAAGGCTATTCCGCAAACGGCACGCTTGAACATGAGCGGAAAAGTTGACCACCGATCATCGCTCAACCCGCACGCTGTCGCTGGGGCACCATGCGCCGCTGCGGCAAAACGCGCCGTGGACACCAGTATTTTGGACCGTCCACCGCCTCAGCGACACACAGAAACGTGGGCCCGCCTGGCGTCTGCCTTCTCGTGCCTCAATTTCCGCGTTGCGCGATGTTATAACAATGTTATCATCCTCGGATGACCAAACGCATTCGGGCCATCGGCAATAGCGCCGGAATCATCATTGACAAACCCATCCTCGAGCTCCTCAAGATCACACCCGACACCGAACTCGAGCTGTCCACCGACGGCGAGCGCCTCGTCATCACTCCTATTCGTTCACCTGCCGCTCGCCGAGCTGCCATTGCCAAGGCACAGCGGCGCGTCGTCAAAGACCACGACGCAACCTTCCGCAAGCTTGCCAAGTGATCGATCCGTCGTTTCTTTCCGTCGACGACGTTCTCGAACTCCACGCTGACCAACTGGAATGGTATGGCGGCTCGCCGGGGATTCGTGACCGAGTAGGCCTCGAGTCTGCCGTGGAGACACCCCGCGTAACCTTCGATGGTCAACTGCTGCACGACGGGCTCTTTGCGATTGCCGCAGCCTACGCCTTTCACATCGCTGAAAGCCAAGCGTTCGTTGACGGCAACAAGCGTGCTGGACTCAACGCAGCTTTGGTCTTCCTTCTCATCAACGGATGGCTCGTTGCGGATCCTGACGGCGCCCTCTACGACGCCATGATCGCCATTTCAGCTGGAACCATGACCAAACAACAACTGGCCGAGTTGCTCCAAACACTCGCGCTGCCTGACACTGACGACGAGGCTTTCTAACTCAGCGCTGAACCTGTCGGGCAGTCTTGCTGATAGGTTATCCCTCGCCGGCTCTATTCTCGGGGGCGCTCCGCGCGTTCTCCGGGACGCCGGCGGCCTTGCCTCCCGAAACCTAGGGGTGTATTGACAGGCCCGCAGGATAACGCCAAGCCGTTATCCCTACAGTGAACGAGCATGGCTACAAAGCTTCCAACATTTGACCGGTTGATGAACCCTCTCCTGCGGGCGCTAAATGCCCTTGGGGGGTCCGGATCAATCGAGGAGATTTACGACAAAGTCGTAGAGGCCGAGAAGATCCCAGACGACGTGCTCGCGCAGATGCACGATCCCGAGGGCAGCAACCAGACCGAGGTTGGGTATCGCCTAGCCTGGGCGCGAACGTATCTGAAGAAGTATGGGCACCTCGAAAACTCCGCTCGTGGGGTCTGGTCCCTCACTGCCCAGGGCCGTGCGGTGGAAGAAATTGACCCCCAGGAGGTCGTGAAAAAAGTCCGTGCACAAGACAAGAAAGAAGCACCGCCGGCTGGTGCTCCGAACAAGATGGACGGGACTTCGGCGCAGCCGCCACCGCCCGATGTCACTGCCGAAGAAACTTGGAAGCAGCGCCTCCACCTGGTGCTAACCCAGTCCTTGTCCCCGGCGGCCTTCGAGCGACTCGTGCAGCGGGTCCTTAGGGAGTCAGGCTTCGTGCAGGTAGAGGTCACTGGAAAAACGGGCGACGGCGGGATTGATGGTCGAGGGATCGCTCGAATAAACGGTTTGATGAGCTTTCACGTACTGTTCCAATGCAAACGCTACAAGGGGTCGGTGTCGTCCGGTGAGGTCCGCGACTTCCGCGGGGCGATGGTTGGGCGGGCAGACAAGGG
>JBDKJZ010000442.1:0-5098 GCA_039796375.1 Pseudomonadota bacterium | reverse complement strand
GCCTACCCGACGCTTGGAGAGCCCGGATGCGTTGGAGCGCGCCTGGGCATGATATTCCGAACCTCGGGGGGAAATATCCGCCAATTGATAGTGGGGCTCACCCAGACGGACGCGTTCTTGAAGAAGCCAATCAGCCCCACACCATAAACGGGAGACCGAGCATGAACACCCTAAGGAATCGGCTGACTCGCCGTACGCTACTCAGAGGCAGCTGCGCCGTCGTTGGTTTGCCCTTTCTGGAGGCGATGCTCAGGCCCGGGCAGAGCCACGCGCAAGCCACGGAGCCAACAAGATTCGTGGGATTCTACACACCGGGAGGAACGCTTATCGACAAATGGCGTCCGATCGTCGCTGGGAATGACTGGGCTTTTCAGGAAATGATGGCGCCCCTCACTCCGTACAAGACCAAGATCAACGTGATCGAAGGTCTCAACCTGAGCATTGCGTTCGACGACGACGAAGGAGTAGGTCATACGCGTTGCCGAGGGATGGCCGCTTGTTTCACCGGTCACTCTCTGTTCGAAAACTTCGCTGACGGACCGTCCATCGACCAAGTCATTGCCCCTGAGCTGAGCAAGCAGTACGGCCAGACGCCCTTCAGCTCCGTCGAGGTCGCCACCGCCTGGGGTACAGGAATGGGAGCGAACCGGCCCCACTCTTCAAACATCCTGAATATGGCGGGGGCTGGGCTACCAATCCCCCCGGGAACCGATCCGCTAGCTGTCTTTATCCGCATCTTCGGAGCAGACCAGTTGAGCGAAACGTCCGACCAGAAAGCCGCGGCGGTCGCTGCGCTCGATGAGATCGCACACCAATACGATCGCGTGATCAAGGAGGTTGCCCCTGACGACCGGAGCCGCCTCCAGGAACACCTGAATCGACTGCACGAGGTTCGACAGAGCGCCGCGCTAGTGACCACGAGCTGCCAGCTTCCGACCGTTAGCGACAAGGCTGATGCCTATACTCTGTTCGATGCCGATCCAAGCTTGCTGGTGGACGCAGGGGACACGCGGTCTAACACGAACGTAAAGCTGCCGACGAACGTAGAAACGACTGGCTTAGTGATGAGCGACCTGCTCGTCGCCGCCCTGGCCTGCAACATGACCCATGTCGGGACTATGCAGTGGAGTGATTCCGAAGCTAAGTTTCTGCTGACGTTTCTAAATGACTCCAACGGCGTGGCCTTTCAAGACCATCACTGGGGCTACCAGGGCGATCGGAAGTATGACGCGCCGAGGCTGTCTATCATCTACAACTGGTATGCGAAAAAACTGGCGTACCTGCTAGAGAAGATGGAGTCGATCAAAGTCGACGGCGACAAGACGCTCTTGGACCACTCCGCGGTCCTGACACTAACCGAGACCGGGAACCCGAGGCTCAGCGAACGAATGAACGTGCCGACGATGGTCATCGGAGGTGCAGGCGGAAAACTTCAAACGGGTCGCTACCTGAAGGTGGAGTCCTCTCAACCTCATAGTCACCTCCTGCTGTCCCTGTGCCAGCTGTACGGCTACTCGGGCAGCGTGATCGGTAACCCGAAGTATTGCAAAGGCCCCCTGGCTGGGTTCGTGTAAACGGCCCGTTTTCGACGCTCACCATCGACAGCTTCACACGTGCAATCGCTAGGACCTCACCCCCGCTCGATCCCAGAGAACTGTTCCGTTGCCCAGAGTACGCTCAGGTGGCGAGAGCTCCCAGGGCCGAACCCTTGCCCAAACCCCACCGGGATAAGATCTTCGCGCCCATCGCCGTCAACATCCTGGGTGACACTCTGGGTGAAACGCCGGCCCCCATTCGCCAACATGATGGGCTGTGGAGGGCTATCCCCATCGAGTTTCAGATCGATAATCTGGCCTAGGCCTCTATCCCAGCCGAACGCGCCCATCAGAGTTAGGCGGTAGCCATACTTGGTGATCTCGGCCGTGATGGGCTCGCCTAGGAATCCGAGGCGCAAGTCACGCCGCGGGGCTCCAGAAAGATGTGGTCACTCTCGCCGGCTTCACGGGACGCGCAGCATCGCAGACAATCCAACCGCCAATATCTGCTCAACGTTTCCTGCCCCCCGCAGTACCGCCGCTGGTCGAGGACGACCGGACACGAGCGACGAAACCGTCCCCACGTGGGGACCAGGAACCCCACCTCCCCCAGCTCAGCGGCGGCGAATTGACCCTGGCGTTGCGGTTCGGACCGCCGGACCCTGTGCGCTGGTCGCGCCAACACACGGACCTTTCGAGAGTGTCAACCAACGAATAGGTGTCAATCGTGTGTCTCTGACGCCAAGAGTCACGCCGTCGTCACCGAGCTGTTGAATGCACTGGGTCAATTCGGTCGATCCTCCAAGCCGTCACCGGTGGTGTGTTGCGTTGTTTCCGCGCGGTGTCTAGCCTACGCCGAGAGCATGCTGACCTGTCTGAAGAGCCCCGCACCGCTGACCGCACTGGCTTCGCTCGCGCTATCGTTCGTGTGTATCGCTTGCTCCAGCGGTGATTCACTGGCTCCCCCCGCTCCGCATGAGTCGTCGCAGGTGAAGGTCGCCTTGCGCGTGAATAGCAACGGTCTACCAGTGGTGGGCGACACCACCCAAGTCCAAGCGACCCTAGCTTGTGATGGTTTTGACAGCACGACCTCGATTCCTGTACCGCTCACGGGCTCAATGGTCAGCGGAACCTTCGGCTCGGTGAGACCGGCTAAGAACTGCCAAGTGACCTTGCGGACGACAGTCAAGTTAGACGTTGACCTGGACCCAAGCCCCACCTCGGTGCGGGATACAGTGCAGTGCCAAGCCAGCAGCGAGCGCTTTGACCTAGCTACTGGACAGCTGAAGCAGCTAGGTACAATTCAAGTCGTCTGCCACGTGAGCTTGGGCGGCGACGTCGAGTTCGAGGGTGAGGTCGTCTTGGTACCGCGCACGCTGGACGAGTACTTCGTTGGGCCCTTTCGTATCGCCAACGATCCTGAGACAGGCCTCATCCCGCCGGTCAGTCTCAGCATTCAAGAGCCCCTCCAGCCCAACGCCGGCTATAGCTGGTCTGTAAGACCGTCGGGCGTGGGCAGGTTCGAAGCGTGCGACCAGGATCCCACCAATTGCGAGTTCTACTGCCAGGCCAACGGAGACTTTCAGAT
Organism: Pseudomonadota bacterium; assembly: GCA_039796375.1. Lineage (GTDB taxonomy): Bacteria > Myxococcota_A > Polyangia > Polyangiales > Polyangiaceae > SZUA-265. Next base: position 1,975 of record JBDKJZ010000442.1, on the reverse strand, counting down.
AGTGCTCACTGGGAATTTCGGTAGCGAAACCTTAAGTGGCAAGGTCCCTATCCACTGCCGCGTGTCAAGGTGCGGAAACAGTTACGTAGAGCTCACTGAGAGCTGCGACGACAACAATACCGTCTCCGGGGACGGCTGCAGTGACGTCTGCATGTCTGAGTTCTGCGGAGATGGCCAAATCAATAATGCGCAGGGCGGCATAGCGACCGAACAATGCGACGATGGCAATACCTTTTCCGGTGATGGCTGCAACGCGGGATGCGCGCTCGAATACTGCGGCGACGGCCTCGTCAACAACAATGGCAGCGAAGAATGCGACAGCGGACCGGGGGGCAGCATCGAGTGCCGACCCGATTGCACTCTGGTCCCTAGCCCCTACTGCGAAGGGTGCCTGGACGCCCTATATACCAATGGTAGCAACGCCGCGTGTACGGCCAACGCTCACTGCAAGGCCGTCAGGGAGTGCGCAGTCAATACCGACTGCTACATCAAGGGCGGCGATGTGGCGACCTGTTACTGCGGCCCCGGCGTCCCACGCTCAACCTGCATCGCTGCCTCCTATGTCCCCGCCGGGGTGTGCCGCACCGAGATAGTCGCTGCGTTCAACGCTGGGGGCTTGGCGATGACCAACGTCGCTATCGTTAGTCAGCTGGGCTCGTCCTCGAATTTCGCGGGCCAGGCCATGACGCTGCTGACGGGTGCGGCGACGTTCAACCGCTGCTTGCACGAGTGTAGCTTGAGTCCGTAGGGGTTCACGCACTGGCGCGAGTTGTAGCATCGCCAATCGGGTGCTCGATCGCTTCGCGGACGAACAGCTCCTCAAGGGTCTCGTGACGAGGCACGACCTCGCGGACGAGCACATCGCGCTGGACAGCCAGGCGCAGCAGCTCGCGCAGCGGTTGTTCCCCCTCCACCTCTATCACTAGCCGGTGGCGCAAGCGGTGGCTCTTCAGGCCCTGGACCTTGCAATGAGTGTCAAACTCTTCGCCGGCCTGCTCAAGGGTGACATCCGTCCGTTTTACGTCCCGCTTGAGAAGCTCAGTCAGCGTCCCACGCACAACCACATGCCCCTTGCGCAGGATGGCAACCCGGTCACATAACGTCTCCACGTCCGTAAGAATGTGGGTTGAGAAAAACAAGGTACGTCCAGCGCTTCTCTCTTCTAGGATGAGATCGCGCACCTCTTTTCGCCCGACGGGATCCAGACCGCTCATCGGCTCATCCAGCATCAGGAGCTGTGGGTCACCGACTAGCGCGGCGGCGAGCCCCGCGCGCTGCAGCATTCCTTTTGATAGGCGACGCGCTTGACGGTCAGCCGCGTACGCAATACCTACTTGCTTGAGCACGGTCTCGGTGCGTGAACCCACTTGTCCGCGCTTCAAGCCGGCGAGCCGCGCCGAGAGTGTGACAAATTCTCGGGGCGTCAGGTAGGGGTAGATATACGGGTTCTCTGGGAGAAACCCAAGCTGACGACGCGCTCGAACGTCCGTCACTGGATACCCGAACATGGTCGCCTCCCCCCCTGTGGCAGCGATCAGGCCGGCGAGTACCTTGATCGTGGTGGTCTTTCCCGCTCCGTTTGGCCCCAAGAACCCGAATATCTCTCCGTCCGGCACCGTAAAAGAGATGCCGTTCACCGCGTCGACCCTACGCATCCAGAAGCCCTGGCGGTAGCTCTTCATTAAGTTCTCGACCCTGATCAGTGGTGCGTTCATCGGCGTGAAAGAATAGCGTCTTTCAGGAAGCGGGCTAAGAACCCGGTATCCTAAATTTTCTATATTAGATTCAGATAGTTAGATACCGGGCACCTGCCGCCTGAGGGACCTTTTGTTTTGTTTCACCACCGGGCAGGCCATTTCCGGCATTTTCTGTCGTGGCATCCAGGTGTTAGAAGCTTCGGGCGGGCGTCGCCCGTTTGGTTGATGTCTGCGGGTTTCGAGGATTGAATCGCATGAGAAAGCTAGCCACCACGACT
>JBDKJZ010000441.1:0-5109 GCA_039796375.1 Pseudomonadota bacterium | reverse complement strand
ACTCCCGCCCACGTCTACATCGCCCACAGAGCCCGGGACTTCGTCGTCGCCGATGCTCTCCTTATTCCCATAGCCAAGCTGTCCTCCGCCTCCGTCCCCCCAGCAGCGCACTCTGCCCGTGTTGAGCAAAGCGCAGACATGGTATCTCCCCGCAGCTATCTCTGTCACTGCTGTCGTGCAAGGCGCCTCAACTCCGTTGGTGACGGGGTCTTTCACCGGCGGGACTTCCAACTGAGTCACCGGTGCATGCACCACGCGCGACGTATCCCCACAGCCCGCGGCTGCAAATAGAACCAGCACGTTCACACCTCGCAAACACCACTTCACCGGCACGGTTCCCATAGCGGCACGTCGCCCGCGCTGGCGGGGGTGTTCTTATAGCCAACGTGCTTCTCGTTTCCATAACCGAGGCGACCGCCATAGGCATCGCCCCAGCAGCGCACGGTGCCACCTTCTAATAGCGCACAGGTGTGCTGGAAACCCGTCACGATTTGTTTGACCTTACCGCCCAAGTCTACGTCCCCAACCGAAGCCGGCACCTCGTCGTCACCAATAACTTCCCTGCTGGCGTGACCGAGCGCGCCGCGGCCCCAGCAACGCACCGCACCCGTCGCGAGCAGCGCACACGTATGCCATCCACCGGCGCTCACCTGCGTCACAACCCCGCCAACGTTCACGTCACCGGCAGACGCAGGAGTTTCATCATCTCCAATGGTCTCTCTACTACCGTAACCGAGCTTTCCGTCCAAGCCATCTCCCCAGCAGCGCACGGCCCCGGTTTTTAGCACCGCGCAAACGTGCTCGTTTCCCGAGCTGATTTGAGTGACCACACCGCCCACGTCTATCGCCTCGGAAACTGGTGGCCTCTTCGCGCCGAACGCCGTATTCCAACAGCGGACAACGCCTGTTTCCATCAGCGCGCACCCTTGGTCTCGCCCAACCGCCACTTGAACCACGCGCGCTTGAAACTCGGATTCGGCCGGCCCGAGAGCATTTAAACAGTGCACCTTGCCGTTTTTGAGTACTAAACACTCCGTTCCGCTCGACGCCAGTTGCGCCGCAGGCGGCGTATCGATTTCTCCAGCCTCGGCCGGCGATTCGTCATCCCCGATCGTATCCAGCGCCTCACGGCTCGCATTGTCAGTCGGTTGTTTCCGAAGGAATGGGCCCAGCCGGGAGCCCCAACAAACCAGCTCTCCTGAGGCGAGCAAACCGCAGGATGAATACGCGCCGGCAGCGATTTGCTGGACACTCCCGCCCACGTCTACATCGCCCACAGAGCCCGGGACTTCGTCGTCGCCGATGCTCTCCTTATTCCCATAGCCAAGCTGTCCTCCGTGTCCGTCCCCCCAGCAGCGTACTCTGCCCGTGTTGAGCAAAGCGCAGACATGGCGGCTCCCCGCAGCTATCTCTGTCACTGCTGTCGTGCAAGGCGCCTCAACTCCGTTGGTGACGGGCTCCTTCACCGGCGGGACTTCCAACTGAGTCACCGGCGCATGCACCACGCGCGACGTATCCCCACAGCCCGCGGCGACACAGAGCAAACAACAACCTAAACGGAAGGACCTCATGGAACCGGTAACGTGTCTTTGCTGAACTGAGACGTTTCTAGCTTACCGTCCTGCACGGGGTCACGCCCAAGAAATACCTGCACGCGTCGATCACTAACGCCCGACCCTGGCTCAAACGAGCTTAAGAAGCCCCGGTGTCCCTTGACCGTGACGGCGTGATCACTCGTGCTCAGAAATTCCCCCAGCTTCTTTAAGAAGGCGGATGATATATCGGGCGCGTTCGCAGGACCAGCCTGGTTACAGGCTTGCAGCTCCAGCGTCCGCACGCCGGACTTTTCCATTGTCTCAGCGGCTTGCTCAAACGCGTTAACGAAGTCCATGCCCGGCAGAGCCAGCTGCTTGTCTAAGGCATCCCGCGCCTTTTGAATGTCCGAAGCCGTCCCCTCGGCTTCAGCCTTCTTCAGCTCAGTGCGCAGTCCCTCTAAGTCGTCGCGAAACTGCGCCAGACTCGTCAGCGTCCCCAACGTCAGGGCGTTTCCTCTGGGGACGCGCATCACTCCTGGATCGGCTCCGCCGAACCCGTGTGTCACCAACGCCACCACTCGCTCCAGCGCGTCGTCGTTCGCCAGCTTCGCGGCGGCCCGCCCAATGTCGTCAATGATGTTGAGCGGTTCTATTCCGTTCGCGGCAATCGTCCGGCGGATCTCGTCGACCTCCGGTCGCGGCGAATGACTAGGATGAGCGTCTGGCCTGCCGGTGAAACGCTTCACGGCGCCGCCGGGCAGCCCGTAGTTGAGACGCACGAACTTGTCCATCAACCGTGCGTGATCGTCGCTCGCTCGCCCGCCGAACTGGGTCGCCACAACAGCTCGAACCGCAACGCTGGGGCGGTAGTCCGAAAGCCTCACCTGACCGAGCGCGGTCGCGGCAGTCTGCTGCTTAACACCGTCTGTCCGGACTTTCGTTGCTCCGTCAGGTAGAACGACAAGAAACCCAGGACGCTCGATCGGAGCTGTGTCAAGACGTCCCAAGAGATGGGCTTCCGTGAGCGGCACTGGCTCCGTACTAAATGCCATGCGTGCGTCTGATAGTTTGGTCGTGAACAACGTCTGGTAGCTGGCGGCTTGATCAACCGGCCCCTTCGTATGTCGATGAGCGTGCCCCTTGGCGTCTAACCTCAACAGCAACCCAGACTGCGGAGCATGAAAGTAGAGCCAAGCGTTCTGCACCAAAATAGTCTGTGGTGCGCCGCTCAGTTCTCTTTCGGTGAGAACCCTCAGAGCGACAAGCTTGTTACTCACACTGCCTCTGAACTGAATAGCAATTCCGTCTCGGCACCATTCACCTCCAAGATAGCTCGGTCTTCGAACGTCAGTAGCGTTTCCCTGACGGTAGCGGTGTCACTCGTGCCCTCAACGACTAAGCCGTCTGCGCTGGTAATGCGGTATTTTATGGGACCTAGGTGTTGCCCCTCGGAATCCACAAACTGCATAAAGAGCCGCCTCATCCCGGGCGGCGTCACCCCCGCCTCCAGTGTCAGTTTCGCCAATTCTCGCCAGGCCGGATACTGCCGGCTGCCCTTGTTCGAAACGGTACTGCTCGGCTTCGGTACGATACCGAATTCGTGATCAAAAAAGAACAGCTCAACCCGCCTGTCGAGCGGATCGTCGACGTTATCCGCCGGCGACAGTTCGAGCTGCTCGCCGCTGTCGTCGAGCGGAAAGTTTTCGCCGCAGCCGTGGGCGGTAGATCGGATCTTGAACTCGCCTGAGTCCAGCTCCACGCCGTCTAGCCCCATGTAAGCCCGAACGAGCGCCTCACGTTCGAGTTCAGGGACGCCAGCCACGCCGCTCTGCTGTAGTGCTAGCCGCATGTGCTCATCTTCAATCTCGCCCCAACGCTGAGTTTGAGGTTTATTGAGCTGGTAGAAGTCGAGCCACGTCGCGGCGTCATCCTCGAGATACGCCAAGGTGCTTCTCGCCCGGTCCAAACTGAGTGGATCGTTGATGGCTGCTTGCCCGGTCGCGTCAGTGTGCCCGACCACAAGCAGTTCGCCCGGGTTACTGCGCTCGTAAATCTCGCGGACCTTTTTGAGTTCGCTCAGCGCGGACGGCAGCAAGAATGCCTTGTTCTTTTCAAAGAGCAACCCTTGAAGCCGCGCCAACTCACAGCGCGGCACGGCTCCCAATAGACGTACCTGCGGTTCGTCGCGGCCCTTCAGCACGACGACTGGAGACGTGTAAACGTCGACAACCTTGTCTTTAGCGTCGTAGATCTCCGGGTCGTTGAAGTACTCCAGGCTCAGCTTGAGCTGATAGTCTCCGGGCAACACGTCATCGTGATCGAGCCGGCCGTTAGCGTCCGTCACTCCAGAAAGCTGCTCTGGTCCGGTGAGCTCGTACTTGGCATTCGCGTGCGGGGCGCCGCCGGCTTTGTCGAACAGCTGTAGGGCGACCTGTGTTCGCGCGTCACTGCCGGCGGGCACCTCCACGGGACGAAAGAGTTCACATTGCCGAACCCACTCTAAAAACTCGGGCCCATCCGCCGCACCCGGCGCCGGCTCGACCACGTCGTTGGCGAACAATACGAAATCGATGCGCGCGTTATCCGCCACCTGTGCGGTTGCTTGCTCGGTTTCGCCGCGGTTTTCATTCGCTGTCGAGTCGGCGTCGCTGCCCGCCGGATCGTTCGCCGCCGTCCGAATCGCGTCGACCTCCGCTAACGACACGTTGGCTCCAACGCTGTGCGCCTGGAGCGGCGTGTCGAACTCTTTCGCGGGAGCGGCTCCGACCCGTTCCACGATGCGCGAAAGCGCAAAGTACTCTGCGATCAGCTTCTCTCGCGTTTTTGGACCGAGGATCCCGTCCACCGCGAGCTCTTTCTGGTGCAGCGTTTGAAAACGCTCAACGGGGCCCTTCGTCTCCATTTCTGGGCTGACCGAGCTTTGCTTTCTGAGCACCGCCGAAAGCATCAGACGGTCTTCTCGCTGTCCCCAGCGTTTTTGTTCGGGAGTGCTGGTCTTGTAGTTCTTCAGCCAGGCTGCGGCTTCTCCCTTCATCCAGGCCACCACCGACTCGGCGCGCTCTTCCGCAAGCTGTTCTGGTTCAACGTCTGCGGCGTTCACGTGCCCGACCACCACCCCCTGCTTCGGCTGCATCCGGACCGCCAACTCGTACAAGGAGCTGAGCTTGGCGAGAGCCTGCGGTAGTAGGAAACTTCGCCCTGGATCGAACGCTTTACCCAACAAGCTGCCAAGCACCGCTCCAGGAACGAGGATAATCGTCGTCCGTTCGTCGAGCGGAACGCCCACGCCGGCAATCAGCTGTTTCCGAGTACAACGCAGCGTCCCCATCGTCCAAACTGGCTTGTTATCACGTGGCAGCGAGAGCTTCCAGAGCCACGTCAACGTGGTGACTAAGGAGGGGAGTATGGACCTGGACGGCGGGTTGCGGGGCGCAGGTATTCCTTCTGTGTCGTTGGTCCGAGTTGCTCTTCAATGTACTGCCAGAGCCAACTATCCTCGTCTGGAACAACCATTTCTGGCGGTGAAACGCTGTTCCACCGCGCCGCCTCGCCCACAAACTGGTAGTTTGCATTA
>JBDKJZ010000440.1:0-5110 GCA_039796375.1 Pseudomonadota bacterium | reverse complement strand
AGACGAACACTGCCGAGACCAGCGCTCGGCAGCAGACGAACACTGCCGAGACCAGCGCTCGGCAGCAGACGAACACTGCCGAGACCAGCGCTCGGCAGCAGACGAACACTGCCGAGACCAGCGCTAAGCCATAGGGCGAAGGTTAGTCCTCGTCCTTGTCTTCGGCTTCTTCCTCATCGAAGTCGTCGGGATCGGCATCATCGTCGACCTCGGTTTCATCGTCGACGTCCGCCTCTTCCTCGTCATCGTCCTCGACGGCGTCATCGTCTTCGTCCTCAACCTCGCGAGACTCGAACTTCAACTCAAGCCCTATCTCAGCCAGTTGGGTTTCGAGCAGCTCGAACAACTCATCAGTGTCGTCCCCGCTCCACTCATCCAACACGTCAGTAAGGTGTTCATAGAAGTCGGCGCTATCGAGACGGCGCTCGATCTCTTCCACCTGCTCTTCGCCGAAAGCCTCAAGAATTTCTTCGCGCAACGCATCGAGATCGCCCTCCTCGACCGCCTCCTGGGCTGCGATTCGAATTTGTTTGGATGCGCGCCGGTCGAGGTACAATTCCATGTGGTCGATACTCCTCGGGAAATCTTGCCCGCGTTTAGACAAAGCCTGACTTGCCAGTCAAGAGCGAGGATGTCGAAGATTCGGCATATTTCTTGTGTGCTCGGACGACCGGTAGGACTAGATTGCGACCGCCGGTAACTAGCGTTCTGGCGGCCGACTCGCTTTAGTTGCAATCTCGGCACTTTGGAGTGGGTGGCCTAGGCGTCACATTTTTTTTGAGGGCAGCAGGCGACCACAGTGATCTGCGAGCGGTGCGGCGGGGAAAACCCGCAAGAATGTAGTTTCTGTCGGCATTGTGGCCACCATTTGGCGACTCGCTCGGCTCCGCCCCCCCGACTTTCGCGTCCACCCGCGCCCGATCTCAGCTTCAGCCCCCGCCCGAACCAGGCCCCGGACTCCGACGGCGCGCTTTGCCCGCGGTGCGGAAGCCCGAACGAGCCACAGCTGCGTTATTGCGCCGTCTGCGGAACCACGCTCCCGAGAAAAGAGACGCCCACCAAGCCCGAAGGAATGGACATGGCGGCCGCTGCGGCCGCTCTGATGTCGCCCTCCGCGCCTCGCGGCTCGGGGTCGGAGAAGCCCGCCGTAGCGCGGCATGAGGTCCTTCCGTCGCACCCCGGCCCGGCACGAATTCGGGAGCGAAGCTGCTGGCGGTGCCAGGCAATCGTCCCGAAGGAAGCCGTGTTTTGTATGAGCTGCGGGACCGATCTCGGAGGGAGCAGCCACTCCGTGGCCCCCCGTGGAGGCCACCAACCACCGCCATATTCGTACAGGCACCCACCGGCGGCCCGCTTGATAGTGATCGCCCAGGATGGGACGCCAGGCCGAGAATACCCGATCGTCGGGGGACAGATCGATATTGGCAGGACCGAGGGCTCGGTGTTGCTGTCCGGTGACACTTACGTATGTCCACGCCACGCACGCATTCAGTGGAAAAATGGCCAATTCTTAGCGTCTGATCTCGGCTCGGTGAACGGGATTTACGCTCGTCTGAGTTCCCCAGAACCTTTACATCACGGCGACTTGGTCCTGATCGGCCTAGAGGTGTTACGGTTCGAACTCGTGAGACCAGAGGAGCAAGCGCAGTCGCCAGCCATCGACCGAGGCACACATGTGTTTGGCTCGCCGGCGACTCCGCGGTATGCACGTTTGGTGCAGCGGACAGTGGAGGGGATTTCCCGCAACGTCTTCTATGTGTCGAAGTCCAGAATCACGCTTGGACGCGAGTCGGGCGACATCGTGTTCACAGAGGATCCTTTCATGAGCCGCCAGCACGCGGCGCTCACTCGCGAGCCCCAAGGGTTCGTACTTTCTGATCTCGGTTCTTCAAATGGGACATTCATCGCCGTTCGGGACGAACGACCGCTGTCAGACGGCGACCACGTCAGAATTGGCCAGCACCTCTTCCGCCTGAAGGTGGATGAACGGGCATAGCGCGGAAATGAATCAAGCTTTACCTCCACAGGCTGGCCAAATCCATCTGACGCTCTTCGGGCGCACAGACGTTGGCCAAATACGGGAACACAACGAAGACAACTTCCTGATCGCGGATCTCACCGCGAAGAGTAGAAGTCTACGTGAAGGCGATCGCAGTCGCGTCGTAGGCCCGTGCGGCAACCTGTTTGGGGTCTGCGACGGCATGGGGGGCGCCGCAGCTGGAGAGGTCGCCAGCCAACTGGCAGTCGATTTGATCTACGAACAGCTGTCAAACGCGCCACCGCCCGCCAATCGGGACGAGTTAGCGCGCGGTCTGGTGCGAGCGATCGAAGACGCTGGGCTTCGAATCTACAATGAGGCGCGAGCAGATAGAACGCGTCGCGGAATGGGCACCACGGCCACCGTTGCCGCGTTGGTCGATGATCGACTTTTTCTTGGCCAGGTGGGTGACAGTCGGGGGTACCTCCTGCGCGGCGATCAATTCGTGCTGCTCACGCGGGACCAGTCGCTGGTCAACCAACTGATTGAAGCTGGGCAGCTCACTGAGCAGGAAGCCGAAACCTTCGAACACAACAATATCATCCTGCAGGCGCTCGGCACGTCGGAAACCGTCCAGGTGGACCTGACCTACGCTGATCTGCGAGACGGCGATACGCTCCTACTTTGCTCGGACGGCCTGTCCGGTATGATCCGCGACCAGGAGATCAAAGAAATACTGCTCCGGAACCCAGACCCGCTTGGGGCCTGCCGCGAGCTCACTGATCGCGGCAATGCGGCGGGGGGCCACGACAACATCACTGTTATCATTATCCAGTTTCGGGGCCCGGGATTGCGGCGGTGCAGCCCGAATGATGAACCCGTGGCGTATCGTAAGTACGCTTTGCCAAGCCCCGATCAGACCTCGACGGGGCGACACGTGCCTGTCTCCGGACAACCAAGTCCCGTCCTATCGGCGACCCACCCCGCGCGAGCGGTGCCTGCCGACCTCAGCGTGGAGGCGGCAGCCGAGACTCGAGAGTTACGCGTGAGTCACACCATGATTGGCGCGTTCCCATCAGAGCAATGGCCAACGCCACCAGCCCCAGTTCCGGCGCCCGGAGCCCAGCACGGCGTGCCTGGACATGGCGCGTCCGTCCAGCCGGGCGGCGCTCCCAACTATAGCCCCGCGGCCTATCGCCCGAGCGACGACCCGGTCCGATTGCCAACCCATGGCTTGCCGCCGCAATTGGTCGGAGCGATCGTGCTGTTCTCTCTCTTGTTCATTACGGCGATAGGCGTGTTCCTCCTGCGGTAGCGCGTGGTGTAGTCCCGCAACGGCCGACTCCAAGCCCACCAGACACACGCCGGTAGAATGCGAGAGGCACTGCGACGCATCCTGTGGCTGGTCCCGATGCTGGTCGTGGTGACCGTGTTGGCCTTCGGCGCGCTCTCCAAGTCGCTACAAGAGCGCTCCGATACCGCCAGCCGTGGGTCCGGACAATCACCCGGTTTACCGTTGTTCTTCAACACCCAGCCGAAAGCGCTGGCTGACGCAGCGTGGAACGCGGCGCGGGCGCTCTCCGAAGAACCTCTGAACGCGACGGCCAAAGCAGAGCTGACGCGCCTTGGCGCCGCAGCCCTTCCGCACGTCCTGCCTAGAATCGACGCCCTCCCACCTGCCGGTCGAAGCCATGTGGCGCACGCGCTCGCGCCTCTGGCCTACCGCATGCGAATCGCCGAACCGGGAGAACTTGACGACCCAGGCCGCGCAGTCGAGTTCTGGAACGGCTACTGGCAAGATCATATCGCTGACTTTCGTCCCACGACGGTCAAGCGCGTCGTGCGACGTTTCGCATCCCGCGCCACCGCTCAGCGCCGACGCGAACTGATGCAGTTCGACACCTTCGCGCTCGCAGAAATACTGAGTCACCTCGACGAGCACGTCGCGACCAGGAACACCGGGGCGCAGCGACGGCTCTGTGCCGCGGCCGCACACGCGGCTGAGAAGCCTAGCTGGACTATCCCCAAGGACGCCGACGCCGCGGCTGCGGCCGCCGTGGTCTCTCGTTGGCAAGCGTGGTGGTCGATCCATCGTACGGACTATCAGTCGCCCCAAGGATTTGAGCGACTGCTGGCGCCGGTGCTTCAGACTCAATATGCCCTTTGGGCACAAGCTGCCGCAAGAACGCAGTTCGGCATAACCAAGGGGGAGCAACCCGCGCTCGCGCTGCTGCTCACCCAGGCGCCCACTACGCTCGCGCTGCTCGGCGCAGGGTTGCTCGGAGGAACCTTCGTTGGGATCCTGCTGGGCATGCTGGTCAGCGCGAGTCGAATCCGTTGGCTGAGGCTTTTGGAAACGGGCACGAGCTTGATCTGGCTGGCGCTTCCCTTGGCGCTGCTCTCAGTAACCCTGATGCCCACACGGTCGGAGAGTCGTCCCTGGAGCGCCTTCGTCCTGATGCTCTTGCTCGGCAGCGCTCTCGTGGCCCGGTATCAGCGCAGCACCATGCAAGCGACTCTCCAGAAGGACTGGGTTCGCACCTACCGCGCTATGGGTGCTGGAAACTGGCGCCTCGCCCGAGTCACGCTACGTGCCTCCTCGGGGGCGGCTATCAGCACGCTGGTTCCGCACACTTCAACACTGCTGACCTGCGCGTTTGTTGTCGAATACGCTTTCGGGATGAACGGCGTGGGCCATCAAACCATACAAGCCCTGCACAATCGTGACGTGGTGTGGTTGATGCTCGTCACCCTGGCGACAGCGACCCTCGTCGGACTCGTTCAGATTCTGAGCGACTTACTGCTCCGAAGCTTGGACCCTCTACGCTCCGAGCAGGAGGCACCCGATGTCTCGATTGCGTAGTCTCCTGCGGGAAGCAGATGTCCGCCTAGCGATCGCTATATTGGGTGTGTTGCTGTTCGCAGCCCTCGGCGGGCAGTGGGTGCTCATGCAATCCGGCACACACTCGTCGGGCCCAGCGCTCTGGTCCACTTGGTCGTGGTGGCTAGTCTCTACGCGCAATGTCGTGTGGGTTGTGTTCAGTGTGTTGTCGATTTCGCTGATCGCCGGCAGCTTCGCGGGCGCTGTGGTTGCGTACGGACCGAAGCTCTTCGCAGGGGCCTTGGGACGCC
>JBDKJZ010000439.1:0-5168 GCA_039796375.1 Pseudomonadota bacterium | reverse complement strand
CGAGGAGGCCACACCCGATCCCATCTCGAACTCGGAAGTTAAGCTCCTCAGAGCCAATGGTACTGCACGGGGAATCTGTGTGGGAGAGTAGGACGCTGCCGGGTTAATTTATAAAAGGGACCGCACTGCGAAGTGTTGGTCCCTTTTTCTTTTTGTTGTGCCGTTAGGAGTCCTGAGCGCCCGTATGGGCGACTTCTGGCTCGCAGCCTAGCGCTTGGGCGCGCGCATATAGGTGTGACGTGGCGGCGGCTTCAGGGCTGCGATTCGGCCATTGTCACTAGAGTCAGCGTCCTCCGCGATTACGCGTGAGGATGCGGCCACCACAGTCTTTCCGGTGGTTTTGTCGAGGAGGCCACACCCGATCCCATCTCGAACTCGGAAGTTAAGCTCCTCAGAGCCAATGGTACTGCACGGGGAATCTGTGTGGGAGAGTAGGACGCTGCCGGGTTAATTCATAAAAGGGACCGCACTGCGAAGTGTTGGTCCCTTTTGCTTTTTGTGGTTCGGAATGTCGCTAGCCTCTTGGTCGGCGACTTCTTTTGGGGGTTCGTTAGGTGGTTCGGGGTTCTTGGTCGAGCGCTTTAGCCCAGTCGGCTGCGTTGTAGCCGAGCAGTACCCGATCACCGTCTATCGCCAAGGGGCGTTTGATCAATTTTCCGTCGTTACTCAGAGCGGTGACGGCTTGACCCTCGGTCATGCTCTCGAGCTTTGTCTTGAAGTTGCCGTCCCGGTACGAAGCTCCGGACGTATTGAAAAACTTCTTGAAGTTCATGCCACTAACGTGAATCGCCTGGCTGAGCTCTGCTGCTGTTGGCGGGGTGTCTGCGATGTGGACACTTTGGTACGGAATGCCGTTTTCATTTAGCCACTTCTTGGCTTTGCGGCAGGTTGAGCACGAGGGGTATTCGTAGAGCTTCAGCATCGTTCTGGAGAATAGCGGTTCTTTTGGCGGACGGTTTGGCGAATTTGCTCGGGGGTTTGGTTCGTTTTCCGCCGGACGGTGCCGCGGTGCTCTGTTTGGGGGGTAGGGGCCCCTGAAGATTTCTGTGAATGCACCGAATACATCCATATGGAGGTGAAGCCGGGAGCTGATGGTTCTGATTCGGCGGGGCCAGGTGCTGAGAATGGGGAGGTCTCGGGTACGAGTGCACCGCCAATTGTCGGTGAAACGGCGCGTTCGCTCCCCGCGAGGGCTTCGTCCAATTCACCGATCGGTTCGCGAGCGCCGGGAATCCGCTCCGCGCCAGCGGCGCCTCCTCCTCCGCCTCGCCGATCTTCGTTGGCTTCGCAGCAAGGTGAGGCCAGCACACTTCCACTAGCCGCGGGCGGAGTCCCCAGACCTGCGGCGAGTAGCGGTGGCCCTTCGGGCGCGGGGGTCGGAGCCCGCGGAGCCGCCTCGCATCCTCCGCGCGTCAGCGCTTCACCACCTTTACCCAGAGAGCCAACTGTTTCTGCGGCGCCTCAGCCTGCGATCATTGATCCTCGCCCCGTCGCGATCAGTGAGAGTCCAGTAGCTCAGGCGTCTCACCAGTCCGAAGGGGGTAGCGATAGGCCGAAGGAAGGAAAGCGTGCGTCTCTGGTGCCGCCGGGTGCCGAACAAAGAGTTCGGAAGCGTCGGTTGGGTGAGGTGTTGGTAGCTGCGGGGGTAGCGACCGATGCGGACGTTGCCCGTGCGCTCGAGGTGCAGAAGATGGGCGGCGGTCGCTTGGGCGGCATCCTGGTGAAACTCAAGCTCGTCACTGACGAGCAGATCCGCACGGCCTTGGCCGAACAGCTCGGGATGGAGGTGATTGATTTCGACGGGGTCGAACTTGACGAAACAGTTCTGAAGATCCTCCCTCGTGAGCTCATCAAGAAGTACGAGGCGATCCCAGTTCGCATCGATCAGAAGACGCTGTATGTAGCGATGAAAGACCCGTACAATTTCATCGCCGTGGATGATATTGGGTTTTACACGGGGCTGCGCGTCGTGGTTCTGGCCTGCACTGAGGCCGCTTACGCGAAGTTTGTTTCCGAGCAACTGGAGACTCAGTCCCTCATTGAGGAGATCCTTGAGGGGGGGGACTTTTACCATCGCGCGGTATCGTCGATTGACACGTTTAAGGAGGACTTGAACGTTGAGCTCGTCAAGGAGGAGGCAGACGAGGTTGTTCATGACCTCAGGTTGGCGGGTGAGCATCCCCCGATCATTACGCTGTGTAACTTTTTGCTGGTTGAGTCGATTCAGCGCCGAGCTAGCGACATTCACATTGAGCCGTATGAAACATTCTTGAGGGTTCGGTTGCGGGTCGATGGGAAGCTGCAGACGCTGCTCACGCCGCCTCAGCGCCTGCATGAGGCCATGATCACGCGCATGAAGATCTTGGCGGATATGGACATTTCTGTGAGGCGTGCGCCACAGGATGGTCATATCGCTATCGTTTATCGCGGTGAGACGTGTCACTATCGCGTCTCTACTTTGCCGACGGTATACGGCGAAAAATGCGTGATTCGGCTGCTAAAAAAGGACGAAAAGCTCCAGGGGATGGATACGCTCGGTTTCCCACCGGCGATGTTGAAGGGGTTTAAGCGCGCAATGAAGACGTCGCAGGGGATCGTGCTTGTCACAGGTCCCACTGGCAGCGGAAAGACCACCACGTTGCACGCGGGGCTGTCGTTTATTAACGACCCCGATACGAACATCGTAACGCTCGAAGACCCGGTAGAGGCTAGCCTTCCTGGGATCAATCACGTGCAGATCAACATCAAGGCTGGGGTGACGTTCGCGAGCGGCTTGAGGAGCATCTTGCGCCAGGACCCGGATGTCGTGTTTGTCGGCGAGATGCGCGATCCTGAGGTGTCTCAGATTGCCGTGAAGGCAGCGTTGACCGGTCACCTCGTGCTCTCAACGCTGCACACGAACAGCGCAGCGGAGTCGCTGATGCGCCTTGAGGACATGGGGATCCCGACGTACTTGATGGCCAACGCGTTGCTTGTGATTGTCGCTCAGCGCCTGGTGCGTCGAGTCTGCCGAATGTGTGTGGAGCCCTATGTTCCCGACCAAGACGACATGGACGACTTTCATCTGACGGCGGAAAAACTGGAGAACGCGAAGCTGGTCAAAGGCCGAGGCTGCGACGCATGTTTTCAGACGGGCTACCATGGCCGCCAAGCAGTCTACGAAGCGATGTTCGTGAACAACGCGATCCGAATCTTGATACGGTCCAAGGCGCCCGTCGAGGAGGTGATCAAGGCCGCTGAGGCCAATGGAATGCAGCTCTTGTTTGACGCGGGGATCGACCAGGCGCTGAGAGGCGAGACCACGCTGGCCGAGGTGCGTCGCGCGTTGAGCGACGCACGTTAGGGATGGAATGACGCGCGCCGGTGTGTGAACGTGATGAAGCCGGCAAGGTCACCGGGGTCTGCGCGGCAGGTGCGGACGTGCCCAACGCGACGACGCAGGACATGGGACTGTGTTTACTGGTATGTGACTGCACGAGTGTTTGCGCGGAGGGTCTGGCCTGCGTGGCTGACCCCCTCGCGCGAGAGCACGCCGACCGAGCTGGCGTCTGTATCCCAGAAGAACAAGCCGAGGTTCTCGGAGCGGCGCTCGACGTGTGCGCGGCGCGTCTCGATGCCGGAGTCCCTGGCGACGCGGGACCCTAGCCAGGCGACTTCCACGGCCCAAAGCGGGGAGTGCCAGCGCTGGCACTGGCGTAGTGCAGGGCCCCCGGGCATGCTTCCGAGGCCCATGAATACTGAGCTGCTGATCAACGCCATTGTCCAGCAGACCATGGTGTTTGTGGCCCAGCTGGCCACGGCTGGCGGGGTGCGCGCGCCGCTGGCCCACGTGGCGGACCAAGTGTTTATTGAGCTAACGCGGGAGCTTCAGAACCAAGGGGTCACGAAGAAGGTGATCGCGGACATGTTCGGGATGGCGCTTCGGACCTATCATCGGCGCGTCCGCGACTTGAGCCAGAGTGGCACGCAGCCGGGGCGGACCGTTTGGGAGGCGGTGCTTGAGCATATTCGTAAGAATGAGCCCGTATCCGCCGCGAGAGTATATGAACGATTTCGTGCGGACGACCGTGAGGTCGTAGCGGGGGTCTTGAACGATCTTGTGGACTCGGGGCTCGCTTACCGCGCGGGTCGAGGCGAGACGGCGGTGTATCGTCTTGCTGACGCGGGGGATTTCGGCGAGGGCGACGAAGCGCACAACACGGCGCTACGGCATTTGGTGTGGTTGGCGATTTACCGGGGCGGGCCCGCGACGAGCCTTGAGCTGGCAGAGCGAACTGGGCTGAGCCAAGCGGCCTGCGAACAGTCACTGGTGGCGCTCGTGAACGACGCGCACGTCACGCTCAATGACGGGCGATACCAGAGTGATCACTTTGACGTCCCCGTGGGCCAAGCTCACGGCTGGGAGGCGGCCGTGCTCGACCACTACCAAGCGCTCGTGAACGCGGTCGCTGCGAAGCTCTCGGGGGGCGGGGCGGGCGCGCGTCCTAAAGAAGTGGTGGGCGGCGCGACTTACACCCTCGACTTGCCGACGGGGCATGTCCTCGAGGAGCGAGTTTTGTCGTTGCTTTCGCGCTTTCGGGAACAGATGGAGCAGCTGCGCGCGGAAGTGGATGCCACTAATCAGGGGCGAACAACAGAAGATACGCGTCAGGTGATCTTCTATATGGGTCAGTATGTTAAGGAATGATCGGATGAAGAAGTATCCACGAACGCTACTGGTCAGTTGCCTGTTGGCGACTAGCTGCGGTGAAGGAACAGGGCCGAAGACCTCCAGCTCAAGTAACTGGCTGGTGTGTTCCAAAGATGCAGATTGCTCGCAGGTCGAGGGGACTTGTGACCTCGCCGAGAAAGTCTGTGTTGACGCAGACGGAAACAAGATTGACGCCCGACGCCCGAAGCCGAAGCCTGAGGTGAAGGAGCCGCCACTTCCCGAGGCTGACGGAGGCTCTTCGGAAGCTGTGGGCGCACAACCTGGCGCTCAGGCGGATGCATCCACGGGCTCGACGGACGCCGGTTGTCTCGCGAGTGCGCCTGGTTGTGGTGGGCAGGGCGACGCCGGCGGGGTTTGCCTGCTTCCGCTCGAAACTGGACCGTGCAAGGCATATTTTGAGGTGTTTGGGTTTGATGCGGTGACGGGCCAGTGTGAACCGTTCGTTTATGGTGGGTGC
>JBDKJZ010000438.1:0-5181 GCA_039796375.1 Pseudomonadota bacterium | reverse complement strand
GACGGCGTTTCTTTTGGCTGAAGGGGTGATGCCGGACAAGAACGGGCGTGAGTACGTGCTCCGCCGAGTGATGCGCCGCGCGATTCGTCACGGGCACCGGCTCGGTATTCAGGAGCCGTTCTTGCACGAGGTGGCGCTCAAGGTGGTCGAGGTGATGGGCGCACAATACCCCGAGCTAGCTGAGCGACAAGCGCACATCGTCAAGGTCACAGAACAAGAAGAGGTGCGGTTCAGAGCTACGATTGAGCGCGGGTTACACCTGCTGGACGCGCAGTTCGAAGAAATGAAACAGGGCGCGGTGCGTGTGCTCGACGGGCGCGCGGCCTACAAGCTGTATAACACCTTCGGCTTCCCGCTCGATTTGACCGAGGTGATCTGCGAAGAGCACGGCTATAGCGTCGATCAGGCGGGCTACGATGCGGCTCTGGCCGAAGACCGTGAGCGCTCAGAGTTTGACGCCGGTGGCACAGCGGTCGAGTCCGTCTACCGGGAGGCGCTGGCGTTAGTGCCTGGTGGACAAGTGGCGTTCACCGGGTACCACAAGAACCGTGACAGCAGTGAGCTAGTGGCGATTGTCGTCGATGGACAGCTGGTGAGCGACGTGCAGTGCGCTGTTCAGGCCGATGGAAGCCCTGCGCCGCTCGACGACATCGAGTTGGTGTTTGCGCGCACGCCGTTTTACGGCGAGAGCGGCGGTCAAGCGGGGGACCACGGGACGATCAGTAGCTACTCGGGGCAGCTCCAGGTGACCGACTGCCAGAAGCCCATCGGCGGGTTGGTGGTGCATCGCGGGAGCTTGCGTCAAGGGGGCTTCACGGTCGGTGACAGCGCAGACTTGTTCATCGACATTCCACGACGAGAAGCGATCCGTCGCAATCACTCGGCGACTCATTTGCTCCATTGGGCGCTGCGCCAAGTGCTGGGCGCGCACGCTCAACAGAAGGGCTCGCTCGTGACTGCGGAGCGCTTACGTTTCGACTTCACCCAGGGCGAAGCGATCACGAAAGAGCAGCTCACCCAGATCGAGGACTTGGTCAACGAGCGAATTCTGAGCAACGCTCCCATTCAGACGGAACTCCTGAGCATCGAGGAAGCCAAACAGCGCGGCGCGATGATGCTGTTCGGTGAAAAGTACGAAGCCAATGTGCGCATGCTCTCAATGACGGAGTCGGTGGAGCTCTGCGGTGGTACGCACGCGCGCGCGACAGGCGACATCGGCTTTCTCAAGGTGATCGGTGAGCAGGGCGTTGCGGCAGGCGTGCGCCGTATCACGGCCGCTACCGGTGCCGCCGCCATGGAGCTCGTGCGCGCGACTGAGCGCACGCTGGAACGCGCGGCAGAAGTGGTTAAAGCCAGCCAGGTCGATCTGCCCTCGCGGTTAGAGCGCATGGTCGCCGGCCAGAAAGAGCTGGAGAAGAAGATCGCCCAGCTTGAGAAGAAGCTACTGAGCGGCGGTGGTGGGGGCGGCATTGACGCGATGCTGGCGCAAGCCAGAGACGTGAACGGCGTGAAGGTGCTCAGCCTGCGCACTGAAGTGACCGATCGCAGCGGACTGCGCGAGCTCGCCGAGCAGCTGCGCGACAAGCTGGGGAGCAGCGTGGTCATGGTCGCCTCTGAAGCGGACGGAAAAGTGCAGATGGTGCTCACTGTTGCGCGCGGGCTCACAGACAAGTACCAGGCCGGCAACTTGATACGTCCCTTGGCGACCCTGGTCGGGGGTAGCGGCGGTGGTCGCCCAGACATGGCCCAGGCCGGAGGTACCGAGGTCGCCAAGCTCGACCAGGCGGTGGCCGCCTTGTATACCGCGTTCGAGCCTGGACAGCTGAGGCTGATGTGAGCGCGCGGGCTGTGACCGTCTTAGGTTTGCGTTGGGTCTGAGCCATGTCTGCGGAACTCACCGTCTTATTGGGGACTGCGTTGACGCTCGGCGTGATGCACACTGCGGTGGGTATCGATCACACCGTGCCGTTCATTGTCCTCGGCAGGGCCAGGGACTGGACGTTGGCTCGCACGCTGGTTATCGCGGCGGTCTGCGGCGTGGCGCACGTGTTTTCTTCTGTCGCGGTGGGTGCCGTGGGTTTCTCGCTCGGGATCAGCAGCCTGCACCTCGAAGTGTTCGAAACAGGGCGGGGTGAGCTCGCGGCGTGGGCGCTGATTGGGTTCGGCGTGCTGTACGCGGCGTACGGTTTGTGGCGCATGAGTCGCGGGGATGGTCATAAGCATTTGCACCTGCACGCCGACGGCACGGTGCACTCGCATGACCACGCTCACGCCTACGAGGGCGGCAAAGCGCTGCATGCACACGGCCACCTGGCGCTCGCCTCGGACCTGACACACCGCTACGTCCGGCGTGCCACGGTTCCCGCGCTACGACCCAGCGGCGCATCCAAGAACCGCTGGGGGGCGCGCTTATTCCCCGAGCGCCTCTGGCCCGCCCTGTTCGTGATGTTCCTGCTCGGTCCGTGCGAGGCCTTGGTGCCGTTGATGTTCGGGGCGGCAGTCCTCGACGGAGCAGGCGCGTGGTGGGTCGCGCTGGTCTTTGGCCTCGCGACGGTCGGCACGATGCTCGGGCTCGTGGCGGTCGGTTACCTAGGGCTGAGCATCAAGAATCTGGCCCGCATCGAACGTCACGCGAACTGGGTCGCGGGTGTGGCGATCGCGCTGAGCGGGATCGCCGTCAAGCTTGGGCTGTAAGCGCGCGTTTACGCGCGCAGCGCCTTGACGGCAGCGGAGACATCTTTTCCGTCGGCCTCGACCTGGCTCGCTTTCAGGTGCTTCATCGCGATGCCGGTGGCCTGGCCATCGTTGCCCGCCGCGCGAATACTCTCGGCGACGTCCGCGAGCGCGGCTGTTAACTGCTCAGTCGAAAGGCCTGCAGGAACGAACTGGTGCAAGATCTGAAGCTCCTCCATCAAGGTCGCTTTTTGAGCGTCGTCGGATGAAGACTTCAGCGTCTCTTCGTTGCTCTTGATCAGCTTCTTCACGACCGTGAGCACGCGCGCGTCGTCTGCTTCTGCACCGGTAGACGTCACATCGCCGATCACGGTGCGAATGATTTCTTTTTCGACGATGTTCTTCGCCTTCATGGCGGCGAACATGCGCTGCTTCAATTCATCGATCAGCATGGCTCAGTCTCTCCGGCGGAGGGGTATCCAGGGTCTCCCGCGGCTTCCTAGGCAGGCGTATCACAAAGCACGCACCCACCGGCGGGTTTTCCACGCAATCCAGAGTCCCGCCTTGATTGCCGACAAGCGCCCGCGCCGTGGGGAGCCCCAGGCCTATCCCAAGCGGTTTGCTGGTGACGAGCGGCTCAAAAACCAAGTGCCGATGAGCCTTGCTCACCCCCGGGCCCGTGTCAGCCACGCGCAGTTCGACCGCGTCGCCATCGGCCAGGGTGCTCAGGGTGAGGGTCCCGCCCTCAGGCATCGCTTCCCGCGCGTTGCGGATCAGGTTGCACAGCGCGACGCGCAGCTGCGCTTCATCGACGTAAACCGAGAGATCTTCCACTTCGTTGACGACCGTCAGGTTCGGCCCAATGGGTTCCGAAGCGAGCGAACCCTCGACCACGTGGCGCAGCTCAACGTGGCTGCGCTGTGCAGCGCGGATCCGCGCGTACTCAAGCAGGTCGCCGATGATCCGATTCGCCTCCCAAATTTCGTCACCCGCGATGCGCAGCGCCTCGTCGACGATCGGGTTGTTCAGCTTCGACGTTTGCCGTTTGACCAGGGCGATCCCGTTGCTGATCGCGCCCAAAGGATTACGGATCTGGTGAGCGAGCCCGGCCGCGAGCTGCCCAAGGACCATCAGTCGCTCTTTGCGCAGCAGCTGATCTTGAACATCGCGCAGCGCCCGAGTGCGCTCCTGGGCGTAGCGCTCGAGCTCCTCTTGGATTCGCTGGGGGCTCGCGGCGTGTTCACCCGCTTGGCCAACAACGCAGATCACATGCGTGACACGGCCGGTGGTGTCCGTCAGCGGCAGCTTGGTTGTAGGCCGACGCTGTGAGCCCGCGCCCGCCGCGATCAAAAAGTCTTGCTCGCGGCTGACCGGGTGCAAGTGTCGGAAGACCTCGTGGTCGCTGTCTTCTGCGATCGCGCCGTGCTCTTCGCCGAGCACTTCGCGCTCCGTCTTTCCTAGGAGGGCACTTCTCGATCTCCCGAGCAGGTCGACATAGGCGCTGTTCACCAGCACGAACTCCAGCGCCATGTTCTTCGCGAAGATGGGCTGGTGCAGATGTTCGGCGATCAAGCCTAGAGACGCGAGCGTGAGCAGCGTCTCGTGGGTACTCGCGTCGGCCTGGGCCTTAAGTTCGCCGCTCATCTTTAGGGCAGCCTAGTGGAGAACGAGCGCAGAACGCGCGGGATTTCGACGATCGCTCGAACATTCGCCGACGCACGCGCGGGACTGGCGCCAATCAGGGCGAGTCGGGGTGCTCCGGACTCAGCCCCAAGACCTCCAAGGACGCCTGAATGTCCGAGCCGAGCGAGCTCCGCAGACAGGCGGGGCGCAAGCTGCTACGCTCGCGAGCCTGAATGAAGATCGTTCACGCCGCTGACTTGCACGTGGATAGTCCCCTGACCGGTCTCGCGCGTTACGAGGGGGCGCCCGTAGATCAGATCCGTGGGGCGACCCGGCGCGCGTTCGAAAACCTGGTTCAGCTCTGTCTGGACGAAGAGGTCCAGCTGCTGTTGCTCGCAGGCGATCTCTTTGACGGCGAGTGGAAAGACTACACCACAGGACTGTTCTTCGTGGGTCAGCTGCTGCGCCTCAAACCCGCGGGGATCCCTGTGGTATTGGTCAAGGGTAACCACGACGCCGCGAGCGTCGTGACCCGGCACCTGACGCTGCCAAGCCACGTGACGGAGCTCAGCTCGCGCGCGCCCGAGACCCGGTTGTTCGAGCAGCTGGGTATCGCCGTTCACGGCCAAAGCTACGCAGAACGCGCTGAGTACAATAACTTGGCGGCGAACTATCCGGACGCGCTGCCCGGCTGTCTGAACATCGGGTTGCTGCACACGTGTGTGACGGGGCGCGCAGGGCATGAGCCGTATGCGCCTTGCGGGCTCGAGGGTTTGCTCGCCAAGAACTACGACTACTGGGCGCTGGGTCACATTCATGAGCGTGAAATCTTGCATGAGGACCCGTGGGTCGTCTTTCCCGGTAACTTGCAAGGCCGGCACATGC
>JBDKJZ010000437.1:0-5197 GCA_039796375.1 Pseudomonadota bacterium | reverse complement strand
CCGGGATAAACAGCGACGCAAAGTACGCCTGAATCGGCCCCTCATCGATGCTCAGGTTGGTGAACCGGCTGTGGTGGTCGAGCATCAGATAGAAGCTCGTGCCCTGCAGCATCAAGAACACAAACGTCAGCACCCAGGCCTGCGGCGTCACCCACAAGCTAGTCAACTCACGACGGAAGACCGCCACGAAGCCCGTCACGCTGCTCCCCCACGGGAAGCTGCGTCCGCACTTTCCTTAGCTTCATCGCTCTCTGTCAACGCTGCAAACACCTCTTCGAGGCCTTGAGCCATGCGAACCTCCCGCACGCCAATGCCCGCAGCGCACAGCTCACTCACCCAGCTCTCCACCGGGCGCTCCGCCAGGTTCACGCGCACCCGAAACACGCCGGGGGACACCTCCACCCGTGAGAGCAGCCGCTGGGTGAGGGCCGCTGGCCAGTCCATACCCCCTTGGGTCAGCGTCATCTCCAACTCGGACGCGGCGAGCCGGCGCAGTTCATCCACAGTTCCCGAGCCCACCAACTTGCCGTGCGACATGACCAGCGCGCGGTCGCACGCAACCTCCACCTCGGCCAAGATGTGCGTGGACAAGAGCACTGTGTGCTCTTGTCCCAAATCGCGGATGAGCTTTCGCACCTCACGGATTTGGTTTGGATCGAGGCCAGCCGTAGGTTCATCCAAAATCAACAGTCGTGGGTCGGCGACGAGCGCGTCAGCGAGACCGGTGCGCTGCCGATACCCTTTAGACAAGTGTCCTATCAAGCTATGGCTTCGGTGACTGACTCCACTCAGAGACATCGCGCGACTGACCGCCGCCGCGCGAGCGCGCGCTGGAACGCGCTTAAGCGCCGCCCGATAGCGAAGATACTCGTGAACGCGGAGTTCGCTATGCAGTGGACAACTCTCCGGCATATAGCCGATGGCCGCGCGCGCAGAGAGGGGCTCTTCGAACACATCAAACCCTGCAATCCGTACGGACCCGCTGTCAGCACCCAGGAACCCCGCGAGGATCCGTAGCGTCGTCGACTTGCCCGCGCCGTTCGGCCCTAAGAAGCCCACGACTTCGCCGACACCGACCTGAAAACTCAGATCAGTGACTGCGCGAACGGCTCCGTAGGACTTGCTTAGACCGACGACCTCGATCATCGCCCCGCGTGTAGCACGTGCCCAGCTGGCTGTCGCTCGGAACACAGAGATGCGGCCAATCGACCGCCATCGACACGTCGCCGTCGCCTAGGGCTTAACGACGTTGGTGCCCGCAGGCGGCGTGAACTGGAACAAGCTGGCCTCAACGAGCTCGTTCACTCTTGCCGTTTCAAAGTCGAAGCGATTGCGGTTCTTTTGAGCGTCAATCAGCAAGACCCGGCGCACCTGAAACGTCTTGCTATCGACATAAAACAGGATCTTCTGGAAGGCAGGCGTAGGACTGCGCGGAGTGCCCAGCAACACGTGCCCGCCTGAAAAGCCGAGCTGCACGCTGTCTAGCTTCGAGAGCTCGAAGGACTTCTTCAAGCTGCCCTCGCCCCACAGGAAGCTGAGCGCCGCAGCGTATTGAGCTTTCTCCACCGTTTGAACGTACATTTGACGGTTTTCCTGCTCGTAAATCTTCAGGTTCTTCCCGTCAGAGACCACAACGTTGCCGTTGTTCGTGTAGGTCCAGCGCATTTGGCCGGGCTTGGAGAACACCACCTTGCCGCTGCTGTCCTTCGTCCGGTTATAGGCGTAGATCGTGTAACGCTGCTGGAAGCCGGCGCTGTACGTCTTTGCGCTGTCGTAGAATGCCTGGACCTTATCGGCGATGGCTTCCGCGGACGGCCCGCTACCGGTGGCCGCGGCAGGAACGGGAGGAGGTGTCTCGTCAGCCAGCGCCTCCGACGCATGCGCGCCGGACATCGCCACCGCCGGGACGGCAAACACTGACGTGAGTAGCAGACTATTGAACCTTCTACGTCGCATGGTCATGAGTACGTAGGCTGCTACGCCCGAATTTGCACTGGGCTTCCCTCTGCCGGCTCGGCCAGGCGGTCCATCCGCGCCTACCGCAGGTGGGCTCGGGGCTAGACGGCTGGAATGGGCTGCTGGACTAGACGGCCGACTTTCGGCGCCGCATCGCGAGCGCCCGAGCAGTGGGCAGACTCGCCAACACCAACGAAACGGGCGAGGCGGCTGCCGCGAGCCGGTCATCCAGCGGGCCGCGCCGCACATGAGTGATCGCGAGCGCCAAGGCGTCGGCGGCGTCCTCTTCCGGGATCTCTTTCAGGTTGAGCAGGATGCGGATCATTTGGGCGACCTGCGATTTCTCAGCACTTCCGCGACCCGTGATCATCGACTTCACCCGCGCGGGTTGGTACTCGGCCACTGCGACATTGCGGCGCTGGAGGCTGAGCAGCACCATCCCCCGGGCATGTCCCAGCTTCGCTGCCGCCTGAGCATCCTTGTGGAAGAACAGTGTTTCTACGGACCCCACAGTCGGTTGAAGGCGATCGATCACCTCCAAGAGGCCGGTCTCGAGCAGAAGAAGTCGCTCAGGCAGAGACAGCTTATCCGCCGCATGGAGCACCCCGTGCGCCAAGTGGCTCACCCGATTGCCGGCCACATGCACCACGCCCCACCCCAAATGTCGCGTGCCGGGATCAATACCGAGGACCACCATCGCTTCGCTACATATCGGAGTCCGGCCGGGCGGGCCAGCAAATTGGCATCATTTGTTCAGTGGTGCGCCGGAGACTGGTCGCGCCTCCTTGCTTGGGTTAACCGAGAGGCATGAGCGTCTCCCTTGTCCCTGCCAGCAATGATTCCGAATCCAGCGGTCCCAGCCCGCTGAACTTCGCGTGGCTCGACCTCGAGATGACTGGCCTGGACGTGACCACGGAGGTCATTCTCCAAGCGGCACTGATCATTACGAACTCAGAGCTGAAGATCCTCGAGGAGTACAGCTGCGATATTTGGCAACCCGAGTCCGCACTCGCCGGCATGACTCCCTTCGTGCGCGACATGCACACCAAGACCGGGTTGATTGAGCGCGTCCGGAACTCGAGAGTCGATGTCGGTGACGCCGAGCGCAGATTGATGGCGGTGCTCACGCGTTGGTGCACGTATCCGGCCACGCTCTGCGGCAATAGTATTTGGGCCGACCGGCGCTTCGTGGACAAATACATGCCCGGGCTTTCGGGTTTCCTTCATTACCGAATGGTCGACGTCAGCTCGCTGAAGGTGCTCGCTGCGCGCTG
The DNA here is from genome assembly GCA_039796375.1 of Pseudomonadota bacterium. Lineage (GTDB taxonomy): Bacteria > Myxococcota_A > Polyangia > Polyangiales > Polyangiaceae > SZUA-265. The sequence continues at coordinate 1,967 of JBDKJZ010000437.1, read as the reverse complement.
GTACGAAGCAGATGCCCAGTTCGCAAAGCCGCTCGCGGGGGCGCACGATGCAGTCGTGGACGTTCGCAACTCTATCGCCGAACTGAAGCACTATCGTCAATCGCTGTTTCGCCCGGCACCCGTTCGCTCATCTCGGTAATCCACGCCCGCGACGCGCGGATGAACAAAGAGCAATCCTTGGCTTGCGAAAAGCCGCTGACCCAAGGCACTCTGCGGCCCGCACGCACAGCTTGAGCTGTGCTCTCACTGGAGGATTCAAGATGCGTTGGTCAACGCTCACCAAGTCACTCGCTCTGCCACTGCTCCTAGTCATAACAGCTTGCGGTGGCAGCGCGGAACCCGCGGCGTCTCAAGCCGATGTCCCAAAAGCGCCCGTCACTGCAGCTCCGCAGGCGGCTAGTCCCACCCCGATACAGGTAAATACGATGATTGAAACCAGCCCTTGGGGGGAGCATGATGGCAACCCCGTTCACCTCTACACCCTCACCAACAAGAACGGCCTAGTCGCCAAGGTCACCGACTACGGCGCGACCTTGGTCGAGCTGCACACCCCGGACCGCGACGGCAAGTTGTCCGACGTCACTCGTGGGTTCGGCGACCTCGCGGGTTACCGCTCCAAGGGCAACCCGTACTTCGGAGCCACCGTGGGTCGCGTCGCCAACCGCATCAGGAACGCAACGTTCACCCTCGACGGGAAGGTTCACAAGCTTGCGGCGAACAATGGTCCGCACCACCTGCACGGTGGCAATGTCGGCTGGGACAAGGTGTTGTGGAAGGCAGAGCCGGTTGCGGGGCAAGCCGCGCTTCGATTGACCTACACCTCAAAAGACGGCGATGAGGGCTACACCGGAACCGTTCAGGCGGTGGTGATATACACGTTGACCGACGCCAACGAGCTCAAGGTCGAGATGCAGGCCGAGACCGACAAGGCCACTCCTGTCAACATGGCCCACCACACCTACTGGAACCTGGCCGGCAATGAGTCGACGAGCATCCAAGAGCACGTCATCCAGCTGTTCGCTGCCAAGTTCACTCCGGGCGACAAGGACCTCGTACCCACCGGCGAAGAAAAGTCGGTCAAGGGGACGGTCTTCGATTTCACCCAACCCAAGGTCGTCGGCAAAGACCTCAAGAAGGTCAGCGGCACACCCATCGGCTACGATCACAACTTCGTCATCGACGGCGCTGCAAACACCCTGCGGCCCTTCGCCGTCCTCGAAGATCCAAGCTCGGGCCGAGTGATGGAGCTCTCCTCAAACCAAGCGGGCCTTCAGTTCTACACCGGCAACTTCATGGACGGTTCGACTGAAGCCCGGGGCCAGAAGCACCTACAATACTCCGCCCTCTGCTTGGAGTCGCAGATGTATCCAGACGCCATCAACGTCAAGGGTTGGACCGACCGCGTCGTGCTCAAGCCGGGCGCGAAGTACAGCCACGTGATGGTTCACAAGTTCTCCACCAAATAAACCCACGGAACAAAACCGCCGAGCCAGTCACCCAGTAGTTTGGGGATGGGTCGAGGCACTGGCCCCCGGGAGCGCACGCTTCTCGGGGGTTTGTCCATTTTCGCCCCCCGGCACCCGCGTCAACCCACTCGAGAGACGCGACTAGCGAACAGGTTCAGCTGCGCGCTCATCCCGTTGTTTGGGATCTGGCTAGACTTGTCGGCATGCGCCGCTGGTTTACACTTCCGTACACCAGGCAGGGGCGACACGGGTTTCGCCAGCTCAGCCAAGAGCTCAGTCCGCAGGGGTTCTGAGACGTTCTGAATAATGCGCGAGGCGAACTCCGGATTCATTCGGGCCGTAGCGATTAGGCGACGGAAGCGCTCACGGGATATGGCTTGAGTCATAGGAGCCGCGAATATGCGGCAACAGCGCTAGCAGGGACAAATTTGTCGGCGTGTCTGACGTCAATTACATTTCCCCATCGGCGACAATTACACCGCCCCATCGTTTCATTTGCGG
>JBDKJZ010000436.1:0-5208 GCA_039796375.1 Pseudomonadota bacterium | reverse complement strand
CCATGCAGACGATCTTGTCGTACTTTCGCTCAGCGGTGATGTCGCGATAGTCTTGCTTCTGGATGATCGCGCGTTCGCTCAGCCCCGCGGTCGCGAGCTGCTGCCGGGCATAGGTCGCTTGCTTCTCGGCTAAGGTGACCCCGGTGGCTTCAATCGGGTGATTCTGTGTGCAGTGCTTGATGAAGCTACCCCAGCCGCAGCCGACGTCGAGCAGGCGGTCTCCTGGGCGCAGCTGGAGCTGCTTAGCGGCGTGGGCGAGGTGGTTCTCCTGAGCGACCTCCAGGGACTGGGACTCTGACTCAAACAGCCCAGAGGTGTAGACCATCGAGCTTCCTAGGAACCACTGAAAGAAGTCGTTGCCGCGGTCGTAGGCCGCGCGAATCATCTTCTCGTCTTGGGCTTTGGTGTGCACCATGTCCGGGACGAAGTTGGTGACGGCCCACTGCAGGTGCTGGCGGGTAATCGTGTGCTTCAGCAGGTTGTCCGAGTTCCTGAGCAACCCAAAGATATCGCCGTGGATATCGATGTCGCCGTCGAAGTATGCTTCGTAGAGGACCGACATCGGAATCGACTCGGCGCTGTACTTCTTTGCCAGCTTGTCGTCGTTGAAGACGACGTAGTCTGTGAGTTTGCTCATCAATCACTCCTGGGGACGCGACTTACGGGGCGAGCACCCAACCTATCCGGAAATGTCGGCGCGGCGCAATCGGTTGGGACGAGCGCGAAGCGGTGTTCGCGGATGGCGAGCCGTTGTGGGGCTGCTCACCAGCCGAAAATTCGCGAATGCCGGCGATTGAGAAGTACGAATAGGTAGTCCGATGTGGGCCCAATTGGCCCATTCCAGCGAGGGTGTCGACGGGGTGAAGGGACCTGACCCCGCCAGTTGCGGCCCGGACGCCCCCCGACGCGGGCGGATCCGCTTCAGGGAAAACGGGGGCTGACCGTAATGGACTTAGAATCATGCTGTTCCGGCGAAGCCAACCCGAGGTTAAGGTGCCGTCGCTCGCTCCGGCGAGTACCGAGGCCGATAGGGCCCTAGATACAGTCGCCGCGTTCCTGCGGACCTACGGTCAATACGCCTTCGATACCGACGAGTTTGAGGCCAACGAGCTCCAGGCGCAGTGTGAGTCCTGGGCCTCGCGGATCGTCGTTGGGATAGCCCAGAATGACACGCGTGAAGGCGACTCTGCCCGAGAATCTGGGTTGAAGCGGGACTGGGCGGGTCTGCGTCGGTTCGTTCAGACGAACCGCCAAGTCGAAGGCGAGTACGTCGCCCGGAGCATGGGTAATCTGCGGCAAGCGATTCGCACTTTCGCGCAGTGCCTGGGCATCGCCGTCTCCGAGGACAAGAAGTCGGACATGGCGGTCGAGGAGAGCCTGAACGGCTTGATCCGGGCGCTCGGAGACAAGGACACCTCGCGGATTTCCACAGAGGCGACGTTGGTGGTTCGCTCAGTCCGTGGTGCTATTAAGGCGCGGCGGGATCGGGAAAAAAAGCAGCTTGAGGTTCTGGGAGAGCGACTTCGGTCGCTGCGCACAGAGCTCACCGAGGCGAAGTCTCAAGCAGCCCAGGACCCGCTCACCAAACTGAGCAATCGCGCGGCCTTCGACGAACATCTGGAGCGCCTCAGTGACCTGGGCCTGCTGTTTGGACATCCGCCGTCCTTAGTCATGATTGATATCGACCACTTCAAAGCGGTCAATGACACTTACGGTCATCCCGGAGGGGATGAAGTCATCCGCGAGACAGCGGAATGCCTGATGAGGGCATTCTTGCGGAAGCAGGACTTCGTCGCTCGGTACGGTGGTGAAGAGTTCGCTGTTCTGCTGGTCGACACTCATACGTCCGGCGCGGTCATGCTCGCGGAGCGGGCACGAACACTGCTGAAAGAGCGGCCAATCAAATACCGCGACCAGCAGATCCACGTGACCATGAGCATCGGGGTCGCCTCGCTAGTCCCGGGTGAAGGGGCGCTCTCATGGCTTGAGCGCGCCGACAAGGCGCTGTATACGGCAAAGCAACAGGGGCGCGACCGCGTCGTTAGCGCGAGCTAGTAGCTTACCGCGTCGGGGCTGCGCGGGGTATTTCAAAGTTTCCCGGCCTCGGCGCGATGACGCAAGCCGAACTGCAGAAAATGAGCGAAGCTACCGCAACCCCGCGGGGCTAGCGGATCGCGATCATCACCTTTCCACCGAAGCTGTCAGCGAGATGGGTGACGGACGCGGGGGTGCTCAGCCACGAATGCTTTGAGATTTCTAGCGCTTCCATCAGGCTGCTTCGCAGCTGAGGGTTCCCGCTCACGTTGTTGAGTGAGCCACTCAGAGCGCTGCAGACTTCGGAGCTCGCGGCGACAGAGTCCTCGCTCGGACTGTTGTTCGCGACCTGCTGGGTGAGCTCGTTTTCGGGGACCATCAGCAACGTCCCTCCGAGGAAGACAGTCGCCTTGAGGTCCATGAGAATCGCTCCTGCTACTCGGTCTTCATCGTCGATCAAAACGCTCAAGTAGAGCGCTGCTTGGCTGAAGTCGACTCGGTCTTCCACCGCCTTCGCAGTGGTGTCACCGCCAATGAGTTGTTCGATACAGCGGACATAGTCCGTCGTTGGGGGTAGGGAGATATTGTGCGTTTTATGGCTCCGCGGAGCCGCTTCCGCAGTGGCGGGTTCGGCCCCAGAGAGCTTCGAATCCGCGTTGGCAGTCGGCATCGCGCCCGCGGACGCTGAGGGGGCATTCGCCGGCGATGAAGTTTGGGGGGCGTCGGCCGCGCTGGACTTGGTAGCGGCTGCGGTGACCGGTGCTGCGGCGGGTCGTGCGATCGGCGCCCCTTCCACGACCGCGCCGAGCTGCCCTTCGAGGACAGCAACGCGCTCGAGCAGCGCGGCGTGTCCGTGCTTCAGCCGCAACACCTCGGCCTGAAGATCGAGCAGCTGTATGCGGATCGTATGTTGTGCGGCTCGCTTTCGTTGCAGCTTGAGCTGCTCGATATACGATGGCGCCAAGACCGAGGGCACCCACTCACCATTCACGGCGTCGAAGCAGCTCGGGCTGGACGCCGGTTCTGACAGCAGCTGGGTGGCACCAACGGCGAGGCCCTTGAACTGGGGGCTACGCTTCAGGTAGCGAAGGATGACATCGCGACCCTCAAGCTGCTGGGTGTGGGGACGGTAGACGCTGCGATCGATCGCCACCTGGCGGACCACCTCAAGTACCCAGTGTCCTTGGCGCTGCACGAGTCGCTTAGGGGTCCCACCGCCCAACAGATCACCAGACATTGCATGAGGATGAACGGCTCGATCGGGCTCGTCCTGTAGAGGCGGGACGTCTTCTCAGGGAGCCGGGGGCGACTGCGTGCCGTTTGGGGTCTCGGGCTTGGCGGAAATGCCACATCTTGAGAGGTCTCCGTCAAGCCACAGTCGCGGACGTGAAGGGTCGTGTAGTTCCTTGTCGGTGCTTCCAACCGCCCCGCGCTGCTGTAGGCCCTGGATTAGCGCCTGCCTCACCGGGGCTTCGCTGAGAACGTGAAAGCGCGGATGCAGGGCTGGTGGGAGTAGCTCGTCTCCGCCAGATGCGATGAAGTCTGAGGTCACCACCCCGAGCACCTGGTCGTCGCTGAGCTCCGCGCCGTTCGGGTGCCATAGACGAACGATGACTTCTCCGTGTTCACAGCGCGCCGCTGCGCGGATCCCGGAGAGGGCTAGCGGGCCGTGCTCCTGATGGGTTGCGTGGCGCTGCAGCAGCTGCCGCAACTCTGCCACCGAGAGACGAGCGGTCGCGAGTTGGTTGTCAAAAGGCATCGCTTCGTAGACATCGCCGAACGTGAGCTGCCCCTCCGGTAGGTCGGCGCGGATGCTCCCTGCGTTCGCTAGCGCGACGTCCGCGCCGGAGACAGCGCCCCGCATCAGGTCGGCGAAGAGGTTGCCTAGCGCCGACTCAGCGTCGGAGCTTCGCCTGAGGGTTCCTTCGCAGCGCGCGCCCAGCCGCTGGTCGCTAAACAGCTGGACTCCAGAGACCCATTCACCGGCTCTTCGTTTGACCGATTCCACTGGAGGCAGCACCGTTCCGTCGGGTGCGAGGGCTTGACACGGTTCGACGTGGCCCCTAGGACACAGCGGCTGAGGTTCGTAAATATGCGTGGCTGGGTCCACCTTTCCCTGCCTTTGACTGCGGTCGAAGGTGACGTCGACCCGGGAGAACGCTTCGCCAGCCCAGTAGGCCTGAGCTACGGCCGTCTTCCCTACGAAGTGGGCGACGCCCTTGTGTTTGTGTCCGCCGAAGACGATATCGACGAGACTCGGGGGGAGCTGGCGGACGAGTTGAAAAACTTCGTCGTCTAGGTCACACGACGACAAGTCGCTGGGGTTCTTGAAGTCAGCACATTCACCGCCGCCGTGAAACAGGACTACGATCAGTTCCACACCCGTCGATCGCAGTCGTCGAGCTTCCGCGGCTATGGTTAGGCTGGGGCCCCCGACCTGAAGCCCGGCGAGCAGGTGCGCTTTGACAACGTGGGAAGTTTCGCTGGTGAGGGCGCCGATAATTCCGATTCGCAATCCGGCTCGAGTTAACACCACTGAGCGCGCTAGCCCGGGCCAGTCGGGCAACCGCCCCGTGCGAAGATCCACCAAGTTCGCGGAAAGAAACGGGAACTGGGCCTGTTCCAAGCGACGTTTGAGGGCAGCCTGAGGGTGCACCCCCGCCGGCGTTGGTTCAGGGGGTGAGGACCCTGCCGGCGCTTGGTGCCCATAGTCGAAGTCGTGGTTCCCTAGGGCAGCCGCGTCGTAGCCGAGCAAATTGTAAAGTTCGATGACGGCCGCACCTTCGCTGAAGTTCGTCTCTACCGTGCCTTGAAACAGGTCACCGGCGTCGAGCAGGATGACCCCTCCGCCGTCCAGAGAGCGCTGGTGGCGGACGAGTTGAACGTGGGCCGACAGGGCAGGGAGACTTCGGATGTGTCCGTGGAGATCATTCGTCGCGATGAATGACAGCGTGATGGGCGTGCTCGGCCCGCCTTGAGCCGGCCTCTTGGGGGTATCCGGTGAGGACGTTGACGAGACTGATGAGGCGCAAGCGACCAGCGAGAGCAGCAGCAGAAGCGGTGCAAGGGGGGAGGGGCGCTTCATCGGAGTTGACCGGTTTTGGGGCGTTTCGGTGTTTGGCCGGCGCGAGACGGGCGCCTGACGACGACACTGTGACAGAAATCTGACTGACT
>JBDKJZ010000435.1:0-5213 GCA_039796375.1 Pseudomonadota bacterium | reverse complement strand
CAAGAAGACCTGCTCAAGCTTGGCCCGAGTTCCATTGACGACCACCGACCCCGTGTAGTCCCGGCGCAGCTCTGCGCGATGACGGATTTCGTGTTCGGCGATCCCGATCGCGGACTCGAGCACGGCTACGAGATCGACGGGACCCGTGGCGTCCTCGTCGGCGCGAGCGAAAATCCGCAGGTCCCGAACGATCGTCTGGACGCGCTCGGCGCCGTGCGTCGCATCGTCCACGTGTTGGATGAGTCGGCCTGCTTCCGGGTGCAGCTGCGCGAGCTTAACGAGCTGTCGCTGCAGGTACTTGAGGTTGAGCAGTACATAAGACAGCGGGTTGTTGATCTCATGGGCGACCCCAGCCGCCAATACGCCAACCGCGGCGAGCCTGTCGGCTTGGATGAGGCGTGCCTGGATGGCTCGGCGCTCAGTCGTGTCGCGAAAGAAGGTTAGCGCTGCGGGTTGACTCTCATATTCGACGTTGATCCACGAGGCCTCTAGGAATCGACCATGATTCGTCTCGAACTCAAGCGACTCGTTCGGGACGCTTCCAGCCATCAGGCCACTGAGAAGGCGTTCCGCGCGCGCTCCGCTCTCCAGGACCAAGAAACTGCTGAGGGATCGCCCGATCAGTTCTTCCGCATCTTCCGCACCGAAGATCTGGCCGGCGGCGGGATTGGCGAAGAGAACCTGGAGTCCCCGGAGTATCATCACCCCATCAGGAGCCGACTCGACCAAGCGTCGAAAGCGGGCTTCGCTCTCCCTGAGCTCTTGCTCAGCGTGCTTTCGGTCTCGGAGGTCCAGAACGAAAGCCACTTCAGCGGGTTCTCCATTGACGCTGATCGCTGTGGAGCGGACCTCAACGGGGATCCGCTCGCCGCCGCTGTGTATGATCGCGGTTTCGATGGTTCGAGGGATCACCTCGCCCTGTCGCCTCGCCGCGTAAATATCCTGAAGGCGCTGAAGGCTGTCTGGCGCCACGAAATGCCAAAGGTCTTCGCTCGAGAGCTCCACAAGAGTGAACCCTGAGAGTTGCTGCAGGCCCTCGTTAGCGTAGAGCACCCGAGGAGTCCCGATGGTGCTCAGGACGACAACGGCGAGCTCGGACGCGTTCGCTCCGTGGCTGACCGCGGCGAACAGGTCTCGCGGTTCGAGCGATAGTGGGTCACCGTGCATGCCCGCAGTATAGGGGAGTCCTGAGCCAGAGCGCTACGGCGCAGCAGGCCCCCGCAGGGCGAAACTCTCCCAATGCTATGCGAGTGTGCGGCCGCGTTGGCAATTCTCTCGGAATTGGGCAATATGCGGCTCTATGCGCTCGTTCGAGGATGTCCTACAGGCGCGCCGCTCGGTGCGCGCTTTCCTTCCGCACCAGCCGGTCTCTGCCGATTTGCTCAGAGAGGCACTACGACTAGCCCAGCTCAGCCCCTCGAATTGCAACGCCCAACCCTGGCGTGTGTTCGTGCTGGGCGGGGAGACCTGCACCCGGTTGCGGATGCGTTTGCTCCGGGCAGCGGCGGCGCTGGCTCCGAGTGTGACTCCGCCGTTCAAAGGGATCCATCGCGAGCGGCAGGTCGCTTGCGCTGTTGAGCTGTACACACGCCTCGGCGTCTCTCGCGCAGATGCCGCTGGGCGAAAGCGTGCGCTCTTAAGCAACTTCGAGTTCTTCGGCGCTCCCCAGATCGCTCTACTTTATGTCCCCCGTGGTTTAGGAGCGCCCGTCGCGCTAGACGCGGGCTGTTGGCTCCAGTCGTTCCTGCTCAGCCTGGAGAGCCTCGGCATTAAGAGCTGCGCTCAGGCATCGCTCCGGAGCTACGCTGATGTCGTCGCTGACGAAGTGGGTATCAGTGATGAACATGAGCTCCTCTGCGGAGTCGCTTTTGGCTACGAAGACCACGCAGCCGCCGTTAACCGGGTACGCCAGCCCCGAGCGCCGCTACACGAGAACGTGACGTCGGTCGGAATTGAGGGCTAGACCGACCAGACCGCAGCAGTGCCTGGTGGCTAAGCGACCAATGTGCGGCGGACGACGAGAGAACGCTGCTGCTCACAAGTCTGCGAGGCCACCGCGACGTCAGCCTGTTGCCGCCGAAAACGCTGTACGCGGTGCCAAGCTGCGGCGAGGGGAGGGGGAGGCTCCTGAGTTTGTGTTCGCTCCGGCAGCCAAACAGAGATACTGATCGCGTAGTCGCCCAAGAGCTCACGTGCACGCAGCGCGAGTTCGCGTAGGTGGCGTTCTGTTTCGTGAGTGGGCGCTCCGCTGCTAGCGAAGGTGATGTGGCCCCCGCAGCTGAGCTTTCGTGCGACCAGCTGAGCCCTGCGGAAGACCTCACGATCGCTTCGGGCGTCGTCCCAGAACAGCACCGCGTGGTTCGGCGACTGGCCACTTCGCCGCAAGTTGTCCAGCCGGTCCCGGACCCGTAGGTCAAGCAGAAACGCGGATTCGCTTTCGTGCTGCCCGAAGACGTAGCAACCGTCATCCATTGGAGGCCGCCCCAAGTACGGCTCGGAATCGCGTCCCCCGTTTTCAACGACTACGACGGTGATGTTTTCAGTGTCTGCCATGCGAGTGAATCCGAGGTTTGCAAGATGCTCGCCAAAGTTCTGGTTCCGCCCGCATGGGAACCGTGGAGCTTCAGCCCTGGGACTTTAGCGCTGTGCGAGTTGTGCCGTATCAGCTTGGTACGCCTTGTTCGGAGCGCGGCGGTGAGACCCAGAGCGGGATTGAGTCACGCGCTTGACGGCGATCGCCGGCCAGCTGCCGCCGGTCAGTGATCATTGAGCACCGTCGCGTCGGGGTTCGGCTGGGCGCGAAGCAACTTCTTGTCGATTTTGCCAGCTACGGTTCTAGGTAAGTCCCGACACCACACGATATGCTTCGGTGCCTTAAAGCCCGCGAGCTGGTTCTTCGCAAACTGTATCAGCGCGGTTGCGTGCGCCTCATCGCCGGGCACGCCCTCCCGCAGGACTACAAACGCGGCGACGGCCTCTCCCCAGACTGGGCTCGGGACGCCAACCACGGCGACCTCGACGACGTCCGAGTGCAGCTGGAGGACCGCTTCAACCTCACGCGAGGCTACATTTTCGCCCCCCGAGATGATGATGTCTTTGAGGCGATCGACGATCACCCAGCGCTGGTGTTCGTCGAAGTAACCGAGGTCGCCGGTTCGAAGCCAACCCCCTTCACCCAACGCGACTTTCACGCCTTTCAGCCACAGCTCACCGGGCTCGGCGCCGGACGCCATTGTCCCATCCAAGCGCACGACCTGAGAGGTCATCTCCGGAAGCAGCGTTCCGCTGCTGCGTTGGATCTTCGGATCGAACACCGCATGCAGCTCCGTTCCTAGCCAAGTCACGGCGCCGCACGCTTCGGTCAAGCCGTAGCCTTGAGCGAGGATCGACGCGAAGCGGTCGATCGCGCGTTCCACTAGGTCTAGACTAGCCGGAGCCCCTCCGTAGACGAGTAAGCGGAGGTGCGGCAGGCTGTCCCGTTGCGCGTGCTCGCATTCGAGCAGCCGAGCCAGAAGCGTTGGAACAAGAAAGACTACGCTGGCGCGAGCATCTCTCAGCGACTGAAAGAGCTGGTCGGGTGTCTTGGTGAGGGCAGTACCGAGGGGACTGAAGACGTGGCAACCCCCAGCGGCCAGGACTGAGAGCGCGCACTCCAGTCCCGCGACGTGGTGCAGGGGCGCGACGTGAAGATACCGATCTTGAGGAAAGAGAGGTCGAAGTGGTTGCAGCCCGCGCTCGGCGTGTATCAGCTGGGTATGACTGAAAGCGACGCCCTTGGGACTCCCCGTGGTTCCACTCGTGTAGAGCACGAGGGCTTCCCCATCGCCCGAATCGCGCAGCGGGTTAGTGTCGCCGTGCGAGGAACTCATTTCGCTGTGAAGCAGAGTGTGAGCGCTCGGTAGTAGGTGTTGTTGAACGGCATCGGCACTGGCGTGGTGCCCGAAGTTGAGCCCACTGACGTCGGTCGCATCGGCGTGAAGCACGTGCCGCGCGCCACAGTCCATGAGCACATGCCACACTTCACTCGCGCCAAGACCCGGGTGAATCGGTACCGCGCTGCAGCCTAGCCGCCAGAGGCCAAGCAGACCTAACAGGAGCTCGGGGCTGGTCTGAGCGCGGAGCAACACCCGCTGCTTCGGCGCGAGACCCAGGGCCTCAAACCTGCGGGCCGCTTTGGCTACCGCCGTTTCGAGCTGGGCGTAGGTCCATTCCAGTGCGCCCGATAGCGCTGGAGCAGCGGGGCGGGTTTCTGAATGGATGCGCACCCAGTCGTCGACTCGACAGGGTGCGCTTGGGACACCGTTCGGCATCAAGACCAGCGTGTCAGGTGCCAGTGTTTTCGTCCTCGCCGAATCAGGGCGAGTCTTCCGTGCAGCAACTGTGCGGCCTCCAGGCGGCTGTCGGCGTCGAGCTTGGCGCCGTTGATGCTGATGGCACCGTTGGCCAAGAACTCGCGCGCTTCGCGCTTGCTCTTCGCGAGGCTCGTGAGCGGCAGCAAATCAGCGAGCGGGAGCCCGCCGGTCAGCTCGGATAGGGCGTGCTCAGTTGAAGGCGCGCTCGCGAATACTTCTTCAAGCGAGGCCTCATCCAGCCCTGCGACATCGCCCGAAAACAGCGCTTCGCTCGCCTTCATGGCGCGTTCAAGGCCGTCGTCGCCGTGGAGGAATTGCGTCGTCCATTCAGCCAAGGCTCTCTGAGCCAGACGCAGCCCGCGATCCTCGTTGTGGTCCTTGAGCAGCTGCTCGATCGTCGAGCGCTCAAGCAGTGTGTACACCTTCAGGAACCTCGCCACATCGTCGTCAGCGACATTGAGCCAAAACTGGTAGTAGGCGTACGGGGACGTGCGTGCCGGCGTCAGCCACACGGCGCCCTTTTCCGTCTTACCGAACTTGCCCCCATCGGCCTTGGTGACGAGCGGGGCCGTCAGGCCATACAGCTCAGCTTGATCGCAGCGACGAGCCAGGTCGATGCCCGCGACGATATTCCCCCATTGGTCGGAGCCACTGACTTGGAGCGTGACCCCCATATGACGATTCAAGTGAACGAAGTCGTAGGCTTGGAGAATCATGTAACTGAACTCGGTGTAGCTGATCCCCTGTTCGCGATTGTTCAGGCGTTCACGCACGCTGTCTTTCTGGATCATCATGTTGACCGCGAAGTGCTTACCAACGTCCCGCAGTACCTCGAGGAACCCGAGCTTGCGCAGCCAGTCG
>JBDKJZ010000434.1:0-5232 GCA_039796375.1 Pseudomonadota bacterium | reverse complement strand
CAGAAACGGTTCGTATAACGTGTACAGCCGCTTCATTTCTCCTGCGCTAGAGCCCCTCACCGAGGCGATGCAAATCACCTTTGCGGCTAACGATGCGCTGGGTCCGGTGGCTGTGTTCGGATCGGGCGGCGACGTAGGTATCGTGTACAGCGACTACAGCGCCGGCCGGCCCCAGGTCTACTTCACCAGCCTCACTTGCCGCTAAAGCTGGGCGAGGCTGGTGGCGTCAGGCGGTCTTCACGAAACGCCGGCGCAGAATCCCTCGTAGTCGATGTACTCGGTAATGGTTGGGTGGTCACCGCACGCGGGGCACTCGTGGTTCTTGCGGAGCTTGAACACCCGGAACTTCATGTTCATCGAGTCGTACTGCAGGAGGCGCCCGTTGAGCGGTTCACCCTTGCCGAGGAGCACCTTGATGGCCTCGGTGGCCTGCAAGGTGCCCACGACGCCAGGGAGTATTCCGAGGACGCCGGCTTCCGCGCACGACGGAGCGAGATGTGCAGGGGGGGGTTCCGGGTAGAGGCAGCGGTAACACGGCCCCTGAAATGGCATAAAGGTGGTGACCTGACCGTCGAACCGGAAGATGGAGCCGTGGACGACGGGGATCTTGTGTTTGAGCGAGGCGTCGTTCACTAGGTAACGGGTCGGGAAGTTGTCGCAGCCATCGACGATGACGTCCCAACCCTTGAAGATGCGGTCCACGTTTCCGCTGTTCACGCGCTCCTGATACTTGATGACTTTGACGTCAGGGTTCAGGTCATTGATGAACACCTCCGCGCTGTCGACCTTCGCCATGCCGATACGGGAGTTGGAGTGCAGGACTTGCCGTTGCAAGTTGGATGCATCAACGACGTCAGCGTCGACCAAGCCAATCGTTCCTACCCCGGCGGCCGCGAGGTACATCGCCGCTGGGCAACCGAGTCCGCCCGCACCGAGCAGCAGAACGCGGCTCTTGAGCAGCTTCTCTTGGCCTTTCTCGCCGACCTCGGGGAGGAGTAGGTGACGTGAGTAGCGGTCGCGCTGCGCCTCGGTAAGCTCCGGGGGCATCTCAATGGGGTACCCGACGTCCTTCCAGCGGACGAAGCCCGGGTTCGCGCTGAGGATATTCGTGTACCCCAGCTCCGCCAGGGACTTGGCAGCGAAGGCACTGCGAGTGCCGCCGGCGCAATACAAGATCACTTCCGCGGATTTATCCGGGAGTTTGCCCTCAGCCTGCATTTCTAGGAACCCGCGGGGAATGTGCACGGCGCCTGGGATGAACCCGCCCCGGACCTCGTCCTTTTCACGGACGTCGACGATCGTGGGGAGGGTTCCGTCGTCTAGACGGGCTTTCACCTGGTCGAGCGAGATAGTTTTGACGGTCTCGCGGATTTCAGAAAACAGTTCGGTGTAGGTCTTGGCCATTGGGGACTCACAACTGGAGATAGTTTACTTTTCCGATTGGGCAATTCATCAATTGGAGGAAACGCAAATATGGGCGAAGCCCCCTGCGCGTCAAGTCTCCCGCGCCAAGATGTGGACAAGTGACTGGATACATTAGTGATAAGGGGCAAACCGTGGCCCGGACGGAGCGCGCCCAGGCCGCACCGAGCTCAGAACCACAGTGTCCCACCCTGGGCCTGATGTCGGGTCCAAGTGCTTGAATTTTCACAGGTTATCCGTGATAGGGTTCGCCCCTAAGCGGGACGGTGCTGGAGGCCGTTTCCCTACCTGAGAACATCATGGCCAGTAACGATCGTTTGGGTGAGCTGCTCGTTCGCGAGAAGCTGATAAGTCTTCAACAGCTGCGTCAGGCGCAGCAGGATCAACAAAAGGCGGGGACTAACCTCAGCTTCACCCTCGCGAAGCTGGGATACATCTCAGACACCGAGATCACCGACTTTCTGAGCAACCAGTACCGCCTGCCTGCGATCAACCTGAGCGAGTACGAAGTTGAGCCCGAGGTGATCAAGCTGGTCTCCCGCGAGGTCTGCGAGAAACACAAAATCCTTCCGGTATCACGCTCGGGGTCGTCACTCATCGTGGCCATGGCTGACCCGACCAACCTGCACGCGATCGACGACATAAAATTTCTCACCGGTTACAACGTTGAGCCCGTGATCGCGTCGGAGACCTCGATCGCCGAGTCAGTGGAGCGGTACTACGGAGCGGGCCCCTCGTACGACGAGGTGATGGCAGACTTTGCCCTGGACGATGAAGACATCGACTTCAACACCGAGGCCGAAACCGACAACATTCTCGAACTTGAAAAGGCGAGCGAGGACGCCCCAGTCGTTCGACTGGTGAACGTCATTCTACTCAACGCTATTCGAAAGGGAGCGAGTGACATTCACATCGAGCCCTACGAAAAGAAAATGCGCGTGCGCTACCGAGTCGATGGTGTGCTGCATGAGGAGATGTCGCCGCCCCTGAAACTCAAGAACGCGCTCTCAAGCCGCCTGAAGATCATGAGCCAGCTCGATATCTCAGAGCGCCGTTTGCCGCAGGATGGTCGCATCAAGCTCAAGCTGGGCAAGGACCGCGAAATGGACTTTCGCGTCAGCGTTCTCCCGACGATGTGGGGTGAGAAGATCGTGCTGCGTTTGCTCGACAAATCGAACCTCCAGCTCGACATGGCGAAGCTCGGCTTCGACCCAAAACCTCAAGCAGACTTCACTTGGGCAGTACACCAGCCTTGGGGGATGGTGCTCGTGACTGGGCCAACGGGTTCTGGCAAGACGACCACGCTGTACTCGGCGCTTAGCGACTTGAACCGACCGGACACCAACATCTCCACCGCCGAAGACCCCGTGGAGTACAACCTGATGGGTATCAACCAAGTGCAGATGCACGAGGACATCGGATTGAATTTCGCAGCCGCGCTGCGTTCATTCTTGCGCCAAGATCCGGACGTGGTGATGGTCGGCGAGATCCGCGACTTTGAAACGGCAGAGATCGCAGTCAAGGCCGCGCTCACTGGTCACTTGGTGCTATCGACGCTGCATACCAACGACGCGCCCGCGACGATTTCTCGATTGCTGAACATGGGGGTCGAGCCCTTCTTGATTACCGCCAGCGTTAACCTGGTCCTTGCCCAGCGTCTGGCGAGAAAAATTTGTGTGGACTGCAAGACCAAGGTGACACTTGAGCGCGCTTCCCTGGTGGATGTAGGGTTTACTCCCGAGCAGATTGAGAAGGCAGACCTAGTGATAGGAAAAGGCTGCCAGACCTGCAACGGGAGTGGCTACAAGGGCCGAGTGGCTCTCTATGAGGTCATGCGCTTCACGGATGTTCTGAAGGAGCTCGTGTTGCAGGGCGCCTCCGCGGCGGAGCTCAAAGCCGCGGCTATCCGCGACGGAATGAGCTCGCTGCGCATGTCTGGGATCCAGAAGGTACTGCAAGGGACGACGACCATCGAAGAAGTGATGCGCGTGACGATGGCTGACTAAGCTGTCGGCCCACGCGGATGAAAGGCGCACAAAGATATGTCTCAAGGGCTCAAGATCAATCTTCATCAGCTGCTGCGTGCCATGATCGAGAAGGGGGCCAGCGACATGCACATCACGACGGGGGCTCCCCCGCTCCTGCGGGTGGATGGTCAGGTGGTCCCGCTCAAGCTCGACCAGCTCGGCGCCGTCGAGACGAAGCAGCTGTGTTACTCGGTGCTCACCGAAGAGCAGAAGATCGAGTTCGAGAAGAAGAAGGAACTCGACTTGTCCTTCGGGGTGAAGAATCTGTCGCGCTTCCGGGCGAACATCTTCATGCAACGGGGCGCCGTAAGCGGCGCATTCCGAGCGATCCCCTTCAAGATCCTGTCTTTCGATGAGCTGGGATTACCCCAGGTGGTTGCGGACCTCGCTGACCGACCCCGCGGGTTGATTCTCGTCACTGGCCCCACTGGATCCGGCAAGAGCACGACGCTTGCCTCGATTATTGACAAGATCAATACGGAGAAGCGGCAGCACATCATGACGATCGAAGATCCGATTGAGTACTTGCACCCGCACAAGCGCAGTATAGTTAATCAGCGAGAGATCGGCGCGGACACCGGGCGCTTCAAGGACGCGCTGAAGTACGTGCTTCGCCAGGATCCCGACGTCGTGCTGGTTGGGGAGATGCGAGACCTCGAGACCATCGAAGCGGCGTTGACGATCGCGGAAACGGGTCACTTGGTCTTTGCGACGCTCCACACCAATTCTGCGCTCCAATCCATCAACCGCGTTATCGATGTGTTCCCTCCCCACCAACAACCGCAGGTTCGCGCCCAGCTATCGTTCGTGCTCGAAGGGGTGTTGAGCCAGCTCCTCCTGCCCAGGGCGGGGGCGCCGGGGCGTGTCATGTGTATGGAGGTGATGGTGCCCAACGCCGCGATCCGAAACCTAATTCGGGAGGATAAGGTCCATCAGATCTACTCCCAGATGCAGGTCGGCCAGGGGAAGCACGGCATGCAGACCATGAACCAGTCGCTTTTTTCCCTCTACGCGCGCCGCCTGATCAGCTTGGAGGAGGCCTTGGGAAGGTCGAACGATCAGGACGAACTGCGCACCATGATAGAGACGCGTGGTCCTGCGCAAGCGGGATAACGCGCCGAGTAGTCGAATTCCTGGTGTTAGCGTGCCCGCGCCCGCGGACCGAGCATTCGCGTCGGCGCGAGGCGACAATGAGTTGCATAGGCGCGAAAGCTACCTATTATCGCTCCGCGCATGTGCGGTGTATTCGGGATTTACGGTCACGCGGAAGCGGCCAATTTAACGTATCTTGGCTTGCATGGTTTGCAGCACCGTGGCCAGGAAAGTGCTGGAATTGCTACGAGTAACGGCCAGCAAATGGCGTTGCATCGTGGCATGGGGCACGTCATCGATGTTTTTCCTCCTGGGCAACTGGAGAGGTTGAGGGGGAGCGCCGCTATCGGCCATGTCCGCTATTCGACCGCTGGTGGCTCGTTCTTGAAGAACGCGCAGCCCATCGCGGTCGACTATGCGCATGGCCAAATCGCGCTGGCCCACAACGGTAACCTGACCAATGCGGAACAGGTTCGGGCGCAGCTGGAGCAGGGGGGATCCATCTTCCAGAGTGCGGGCGACACCGAAACCGTCGTCCACCTCATGGCGACAAGCCGCCAGCGAACCACTGAAGACCGCCTCGCCGACGCCCTGAGCCGAGTCGAGGGGGCGTACTCGATGTTGGTCTTGACTGAGACCAAGATGATCGCTGTCCGGGATCCTTTTGGGATCCGACCCTTAGTGCTCGGAC
>JBDKJZ010000433.1:0-5245 GCA_039796375.1 Pseudomonadota bacterium | reverse complement strand
AACGCGCGCCAAGAAATCAAGTAACCGGCCATGACTGACCTCAGCAAATATCGCAACATCGGCATCTTCGCTCACGTAGACGCCGGTAAGACCACCACGACGGAGCGCATTCTCAAGCTCACCGGCAAGATCCACAAGATCGGTGAGGTGCATGACGGCGCTGCCACCACCGACTTCATGGAGCAGGAGCAGGAGCGCGGGATCACGATTCAGTCGGCGGCGACGACGTGTTTCTGGGACGGTCACCGCCTGAACATCATCGACACCCCCGGTCACGTGGACTTCACGATCGAGGTGTACCGCTCACTCAAGGTGCTTGATGGCGGCGTCGGCGTGTTCTGTGGCTCGGGTGGCGTTGAGCCGCAGTCCGAGACCAACTGGCGTTACGCCAATGACGCGCGTGTCGCGCGTATCATCTACGTGAACAAGCTGGACCGCTTGGGCGCGGACTTCTACCGCGTGGTTGGCCAGATCAAGACCGTCTTGGCGGCGCGTCCGTTGGTGCTCACCTTGCCGATCGGCACGGAAGGGGACTTCGTCGGCGTGGTCGACCTCATCACCCGCAAGTCGTACATCTGGGACGACACCGGTCTGCCCGAGAACTACACGGTCGGTGAGATCCCAGCCGACATGCTGGATGACGTCGAGAAGTGGCGCGCCGACATGATCGAAATGGCCGTCGAGCAAGACGACGACGTCATGGCGGCCTACTTGGATGGTCAGGAGCCAGACGAGGCGACCCTCAAAAAGTGTATCCGCACGGGCACGATCAAGCTGAAGTTCTTCCCGACGCTCTGCGGGTCGTCCTTCAAGAACAAGGGTGTTCAGCTGATGCTCAACGCCGTCGTCGACTACCTGCCCGATCCGACCGAGGTAGAACCCCAGCCCGAGGTGGACTTGGAGGGTAACCCGACCGGCAAGTTCGCGATCGTGGATTCAACAGCCCCATTCCGAGGCCTGGCGTTCAAGATCATGGACGATCGCTTCGGCAGCTTAACCTTCACGCGCATCTACTCCGGTAAGATCTCGAAGGGCGACAACGTGCTCAACACCGCGACCGGTAAGAGCGAGCGTATCGGCCGTATGGTGGAGATGCACGCGAATGACCGCACCATGATTGAGTCGGCTCAAGCCGGTGATATCGTTGCGATCGTGGGTCTCAAGAACGTCCGCACCGGTCACACGCTGTGTGACGAGGACAATCCGGCGACGCTTGAGCCGATGGTGTTCCCCGATCCAGTTATCTCGATGGCGATCGCGGCCAAAGACAAGACTGCCAGCGAGAAGATGGGGGTTGCGCTCGGCAAGATGGTCGCTGAAGACCCCTCCTTCCACGTCGAAGTGGATCAGGAGTCAGGCGAGACGATCCTCAAGGGAATGGGTGAGCTTCACCTCGACATCAAGATCGATATTCTGAAGCGAACCCACAAGGTGGAGACGATCGTGGGTGAACCCCGCGTGGCGTACCGCGAGACGATCACCAAGAAGGTCTCGGACAGCTACACTCACAAGAAGCAGACGGGTGGTTCGGGTCAGTTCGCGAGAATCGACTACACCATCGAACCCGGGGAAGCCGGATCTGGATACGTGTTCGAGTCGGCGATTGTCGGTGGAAACATTCCGAAGGAGTTCATTCCCGCGGTCGAGAAGGGCTTCAAGATGTTGATGGGGAAGGGGCCGCTCTGTGGTTTCCCCTTGCTCGACTTCAAGGTGACCCTCACCGACGGCGGTTTCCACGCGGTGGACTCTTCGCAGATGGCCTTCGAAGCCGCATCGAAGGCGGCGTTCCGCCAGACGATGCCGAAAGCGGGTCCAGAGCTGCTTGAGCCGATCATGAAGGTGGATACCTTCGTCCCGGACGCACATGTGGGCGATGCGATCGGCGACTTGAACCGTCGTCGTGGCGTGATCAGCGGGCAGGAGCAGGGCCCCACCAACGTTCGCATTCGTGGCACCGTGCCGCTGAGCGAGATGTTTGGTTACATCGGTGATCTCCGCTCGATGACGGCGGGCCGTGGCCAGTTCGCTATGGAGTTCAGCCACTACGCAGCCGTGCCCAAGAACATCCTCGAGAAGGTCAAAGAGGAAGTCGCGAAGCGCGAAGCTGCGAAGTGATGAGTTAGCCGCACACATCGCAGCCGTGTAGTCGCGGCTGTGAAAAGAGAGCAGGGTACCGCGACTATTCCGGTGCCCTGTTTTCGTTGGTGCTCACGTTAGAGCCGGAGCAGCGCCGAGATCGCGTAGCTGATCAAGAATGCGGCGATGGTGTAGTTCACCAGGCGGTCGAGTCGTTTACCTAGGCCCCGCAATTGTTTCCGGAAGAAGACCTTGCCGAGGAAGAGCAGCAGGGCGATCCACACCAGGGCTTTGGTGAGCATTACGGGGACAGGGAACCAAACCACAGGGTAGCCGTCAACTCGTCCAGCGCGCGCCCAATGACACGGAGCAGTCAAAGTTTTCGGCGCGCTAGAAAGAAAACCTCGACGTAGCCTGGGTTGTGGTACTTTCGGCCTATGGTGAGTGGAAAGCGCGAGTCCGCAAAGCAAAGCCTGTACTTCCCTTTCGACATGCTGGAAGAGATGCAGGAAGAGGCCAAACGCCTCGACAGGTCGCTCTCTTGGGTTGTCCAGCGTGCTTGGGCCACGGCCAGAGCCGAGGTTCGGCAGATGCCCGACAGCGAAGGTCAGTCGAGTTCGGAATAGGCAGCCCATTTCTGGTCCTGGAACGAACCTAGTGCTTGCCTGCCGCCGGCGCGCCGGGTACCAGGGGCAAGAGATGGACATCTTGAGTCTCCGTGCTGACCAGAGCGCCCTGGGGGCGCAATCATGACGCCGCAGAATCGCGCTCGAGTCGCCGTTATCATGGGCAGCAAGAGCGACTGGGCCACCATGCAGCACGCGGCGCAGGTGCTCGCGGAGCTTGGGATCGAATACGAAGCCAAGGTTGTCTCCGCGCATAGGACGCCCGACTTGCTATTTGAGTTTGTGGCGGGGGCCCGCGATAGAGGTTTTCAGGTGATCATCGCGGGTGCCGGTGGCGCTGCCCACTTGCCGGGAATGGCGGCGGCAAAGACGCCCCTCCCAGTGATCGGCGTGCCAGTCCAGTCCGAGGCGCTGAGGGGCCTCGACTCGCTGTTGTCCATTGTGCAGATGCCCCGAGGGATCCCCGTGGCCACCGTCGCGATCGGTGCTCCGGGCGCGGCGAACGCGGGTCTGCTCGCTGCCGCGATCCTGAGCCTCTCAGACTCCGACCTGGCCGCTCGCTTGGACGAGTTTAGGGCCCGCCAAACACAAGCGGTGCTTGAGGCTGAGCTGTGAGTTCGGGCGAGCTCGCGCAAACGGTGGGCGTCGCAGGCGGGGGGCAGCTCGGCAGGATGATCGCCCTGGAGGCGCGCCGGATGGGGATCCGCGTGGTCGTGCTGGCCAACAACCAGGACGACCCAGGTGCCCAAGTGGCCGACGAAGTCGTCGTCGGAGAGATTCACGATCCCGACGCTCTGACCCGGCTAGCGGCTCGCTGTGACGTGCTCACGATGGACACCGAGCACGTGCCCGCTCAGGCACTAGCAGCCTTGGAAGGCGTGCGGGTGCTTCCTGGGCCTTCCGTATTCGAAGTGGTTCAAGACCGGCATGCCCAGCGTTGTTTTCTCGCAGCCAGTGGTGTTCCTCAACCTCGAAACTCGCCCGTCTCAGATGTTACTTCGCTGCATGCTGGAGCCGCGGCGCTTGGTTTTCCGTGTGTACTCAAAGCCAGACGCTCCGGCTACGACGGTCGTAGCCAGGCGAAGATCGACAGCCCTGACCAGGCGGAGGCCGCGTGGAACTCGCTCGGCAATGTCCCCGCGATTCTCGAAGAGTTCGTGGATTTCTCGATGGAAATCTCCGTTCTTTTAGCGCGGACACCGTCTGGTGAAGTGCAGCTCTATCCAGTGGCCGAGAACCTCCACCATCGGCGGGTCTTGTATCGCACGCAGGTACCAGCGACTGCATCGGTCGACGTGACTCAAGCGGCGACTGCGCTCGCCTCCACGATCGCCTCCAGGCTCAATCACGTCGGGTTACTCGCTATCGAGTTTTTCGTCACTCGCGATGGGCGCGTTCTAGTCAATGAGCTCGCTCCTCGCCCGCACAACAGCGGGCACTTCACGTTCTCAAACTGCGTCACGTCGCAGTTCGAGCAGCATGTGCGCGCGATCTGCGGCCTTCCCCTGGGAGAGACGACCCTGCTTCGTCCGACGGTCATGCTCAATTTGTTGGGAGAACTCTGGGGCGCGGGTGCTCCCGATTGGACTCCGGTGCTTCAGTTGCCTTCAGCGAAGCTGCACCTGTACGGGAAAGCGGTCGCTGCGCCAGGGCGAAAGATGGGGCATGTGCTGTTCAGCGCACCGACGCTTGAAGAGGCCAATCGGCTCGCGGATGCAGCGGTGGCTCTGCTCAAGCCCCACGCCGGCGAGTCGTTTCCTTAGTCCGTCGTCTCAGCCGCTGCCGTCGTATCGATGAGCTCGTGCGGATAGCTCGGGCGCTCCGGAGCTGTATCTTGTGACGAGTAGACGTCCCACTCCTTCAGTTTCGCTAGATCGCGTGGGTTTGCCCGCGCTACGATGCGCTGATGCCGCACGCTGTCCTCGCAGTGTAGATAGAACACTTTGACATCCGTCTGAAAGCGAGCGTCCAGCTCTGCTTTCCAGCCGCCGCGGCGACGCTCCTGGGTGAATGGCGCGACGATGACGCAGGGAACATGACCGAGGTTCTCAGCCGCGATAGCGAACAGTGTTTCATGGATCGCGTCTCGGTACAGTTCCTTGTAACGAGCGGAGTCACGGTCGTCTTCGTGCAGGCCATATCCGCGCAGCCCTATCCGGACCAAGCGTTCGCTGACCGTGTCAGAATCGAGGAGCAGCGCGCTGTGCTTCGCTGCCAATTGACGCCCCAACGTGGACTTTCCCGTGCCGGCGTTTCCGCAAACGATCGTCAGGCGTTCAGTCACGGCTGCCTCATAGCAGGCAGCAGGAAATCCGAACACGGGTGTTCTCGAAACCCTGGGGGTCCGGAGTGTTCTTTTCTGCTAGGCTCGCCAGCGTGTTTATTGGCACCATTAACGTCGCGCCGAAACGCAAATTGTCCCGCCGCCTCGTCGTGTGCGCCGCCTGGTGGTCAGCACTCAGCGCGTGCGGCAATGAAGAACAGGCCGCCATAGGTCCGGTGGAATTCCGGGACCTCAGGGTGGAAGACGTGACCGCTCGGCG
>JBDKJZ010000432.1:0-5266 GCA_039796375.1 Pseudomonadota bacterium | reverse complement strand
TTAGACTTCACTGCCCCCGCCATGAACTCGGCAGCGGAGGGGGTGTAACCGTCACCCACGATCTTGCGGAAAATCTCGGGGCTGGTCTTTAAGACACAGTCCGCTGCCTCAACCGTCTTACCTCGCGCAATCTTGCAAGAGTCTGCGGTCGCTTGCAGGGTCCACTTCTCTGCACCCAGAGAAAAGTAGTAGCTGACAGGCGCGGTGGTCATGCCTCGCACGAAGCGCTGCTCTAGCGAACCGAAAACACTTGCGAGCCCTTGCGGCTGCTCGGGCTCCTTGCCGGACACCGCGATGGCTTCTCGGTCTAGATCTAAGACGCTGCCCTGACTCAGCCGATAGACCGCCTCACGCGCCAGCCGGGAGACGTTGCGCGAGGCCTCGCTCGTACTTTGGCCAGCCGTGTGTGCGCGCAAAGACTTGTGGGTTAGTGGCGGCCCAATCCGTACCTGGAGTCTGCGCGAATGCAGCACGGTCGCGCCTTTCGGCAACGCCTCAAAGGTTCCTCCGAGCCAAACCGGGAGAATGTCGACTTGCTTGTCCAACGCCAGGTAGCCAAGGACCGGTTTGAACTCCTCAAGGCTACCGTTAGTGGTTCGTGTCCCCTCCGGGAACAGCAGCACGACTTCGCCCCGCTCAAGCAGCTCGCCCGCGGTTCGAAGCAGCTGTCGCAGCGACCCCGTGCGAGAAATGGGCTGGAGGTTGGAGAAGTTCTCGAAAAACGCTTTGCGCCACTTCCCTTCGAAGAAATAGTCCTTCGCCGCTAGGGACACCATGTCCTTCGCGTACTCACCGAGGCCGTACTTGACCAACCCCATGTCGAGGTGGCTCGAGTGGTTCGCAACGATCAGCACACTGCGGTTGTGCGGAATGAACGCGCGCCCGCTGACCTCGGTACGCATGAACTTGGAGTAGAAGCTCGCCTGACCGCGCCCCAGCCACGCCATCGCTGCCTTCCGCAGCGGCTCAGGCACGGTCAAGGTCATGGAATCGTCCGTGGGTTCTACACTCACGACCTCGCGCGGGCGGATTCGCCCCAGGATGCGCTCGACATCACCCACGGTCTGGCACGCCGTGAACGACTCAGCGTCGAGGGGTCTCCCCAGCTGTCCCTCGAGCGCAACCAGAACCTCAAGCAGCATCAAGGAGTCGCAGCCCAGGTCACCGCGCAGGCTCATGGTACTCTCGACGCTGTGCGGTTCGCGTCGGGTAATTGCCGCCACTGCCCGCTGCACAAGTACTAGATTGGTGGTCCCTGTCGTACCGCTACTAGCGCCCGCCTGATTCTCAGCTGGCTTCTGGCGCTCGATGAGCACGCGCAATTCCTTGCGTTTGACCTTGCGTGTACTTGTTCGCGGAAGCGCGGTATCCAACAGAGTGACGACTGCTGGGCGCATGGCAGGGGGCAAGTCAGCGATAGCCTGATCGATAGCCGCGCGCGCTTTCTCGTGTCCTTCCGCTCGCGGGCCATCGTACTCCACCACGCAGGCAAGCGCGACCCGTTCCCCTCCGCGCCCATCGCTGACACCGACGACCGCCAGCTCTTTGGTGAACGCGGGATACCCGAGCCGGGCTTCAACGTCGTCCGGGTAGACGTTCTCACCGGTCGATGTGACGATCGTATCTTTCGCGCGACCCACGATGAACAAGCGGCCCTTGTGATCCAGGCGCCCGAGATCGCCGGTCTTCAACCAACCCTCTGCGTCGATGGCTTCAGCGGTGGCTTCCGCGTCGTCGGCGTAGCCCAGCATGACGCTCGGTCCACGCGCGACAACGTCACCGACCCCGTCGGCATTGGGATTCAGAATGGTGAGTTCAACACCGGGGACGGGGCGTCCCACCTGGCCGCTCTTGCCGCGTGGCCCGCCTTGCGCCACGCTGAGCACCGGCGCTGCTTCGGTCAAGCCGTATCCCTCGGTCAGGTGCAGGCCAAGTCCGTTGAATAACGCGTGAGTGGAGTCGTTCAGCGACGCTCCGCCACTCACTAGAAACCGTAGATGCCCCCCCAGTTCTTGGTGTACCGGCCCGAATATCAGGCGACCAATATCCACCCCAGCTGCGCGCCCCAAGTTACGGTTGAGGTCGACCATCAACTCGAACAACTTCGACGCCGCCCCTCCCCGCTCGGAGACGCGCGAAACGATCTTGCGCTCTAGCATCTCCCAAAGCGCCGGCACTCCCACCATCGCTGTGATCCGCCCCTGTTTCAGCGTGCTCTGCAACTTGTCCGCGTTGAGCTCATCGAGATACACGATGCGGCTACCGCGAGATATCGGCAACAACATGCCGCAAGTCAGCTCGAAGGTATGGTGCAGCGGCAAGACACTGAGGACCCGGTCGTCCTTACCGATCGGAAATAGCGGTGCGAGGGACGCCAGCAAGCTCGTGAGGTTGCGGTGGGACAACATCACGCCCTTCGGACGCCCCGTCGTCCCACTAGTGTAGATCAACGTTGCGACGTCCTGCTCAGCCACGAACTCCGGCTCTCGCAGCTTGGGCTCATGTAGCTCAGCGCTCACCTCTTTGAGTTGGATGATCTGGCAGACTAGCCCGAGCTCACCGGGAACGGCTCCAAGGCGACCGCCGACTCTTTCGTCCAAGAGCGCGACCTTGGCCCGAGAAGCGGTGAAGAGCACTTTTGCCGCAACGACATCGACTTCGGAATCGAGCGGGACCACGGTCGCGCCGGCGAAAATAATACCGTAGAACGCAATCACCCAGTCCGGGTGGTTCTTGGCAGCCAATATGACCCGGTCACCCCGCACGATCCCTGCGTGCTTCAGCCGGGTGGCGCAAGCGAGCGCTCGGTCCTTCAGGTCCCGATAGGACAAACGACTCAGGCCGTCAGGTTCGACCCGCTGCAGCGCGACGGCCAAGTCGTGGCGCTCCGCGACGTCAAGAAGCAGAGCCGACAGCGTCTCGTGCCGCGCTAGAGGCTTGACTCGCTTGCGCAGTCGCGTCTCGAGTTCCGGGAATACCCAACGCTCAAGGCCCGGCGCATGCACCTTCAAGAACCACTTGCGCCAGTCAATTTCCTCAGGGGCCCAAATCAGTAGCGCACGCTCGTCCGCGTCCAGGCGGGCGAAAGCAGCGCGAGTGTTGTCGCTCCGAAACTCATAATCCAGGTCCGCCATGAAGGGCTTGAACTGGTCGAGAATCTCGCCGATCTTGTCCTGCATCTTCGAGAGATCGCGGAGTCCCTGTACCGCTGGCTTCAGGAACGACGCGAAGTTCTGGGGAGCCCGCGCTAGCACACCCGCGATAGCTTTCGCCCCCTTCGAAACCGCAGCCGGACCGATACGATCGTAGGTCTTCGTCGGAAGCAACGCGCCCTCGATGTGCCCCGCTAGGTAGCTGCCGATCGGCCCTCCCCGCCCTGTTCGTCGGTAGTACGCTCGCTTGTACAAGCCGCTGAGCTCATACATTCGATCCATCGTCATCGAGTTTGTGTCGCTGCAGCCGTACTGATAGACGGCCTGATGCTCGCCGCGCAGCAGCTCAGCTAGGGCCAGTATCATTCCGCTCGCGACCATGTCGCAGGGAATGATGTCCAGCCGAATGCGCGCGCCCGGAAGCTGCAGCTGCCCTTCGCGAATCGCGTAGATTAGCGGGGCGCTCGTGTTCACGCCCTCATTCCAACCGGTCACTGGAAATTCAACGCAGGATTCGATGATCGCTGGACGGACCACCGTGAAGGCCAACCCGGAACGCGCCGCGATCTGTTCGCCGATGCTCTTCGTATAGGTGTACGTGTTCGGCCAACCCCAGAACCGAGCGCGCTCCAGCCCAAGCTCGGCCAACTGCGCTTCAACAAACTTCCGACGCACCCGCGCGATCTCGTTCTCAAGCACCTGACCCCGGGCAGGCTCCCCACTGGCCTCCAGGTTTTGGCGAGCCTGATCGAGGAAATGACTCTGCCGGAAAGCGTCGTCTGCCCGATGGCGAGCCTGAGCGATAATGTCGAGACACTCACTGATTTCCCGATCGGGATCCCAGTGCGCACGCTCCAACTTTCCAGCATACGGAAACGGATGCTGCAAGGGGTCTGCCTCTTCGACGATGCCAGTGCGATAACCCGCCACGAAACAAGTGCTGGTGTGCATGATCGGCACCGAGCCCAAGTCCGTGGACAACGCGACCAGGCTCTGCATTCCGAACGCATTCACGTCGAGGGCGGCATCCAGCGGCGGCTGAAAGTCCACGACTCCCGCGGCATTGACGACGGCGTCAATCTGGCCGCGAATCGCGTCGCGGTCCTGAGCTGAAATACCGCACAGTGGTTGGACGACGTCACCCTCGATGACGGTGACTTTCTCACGCAGGAAGTCGAAAAAGTGCTCACCGTGCTGTTCCCGCAGGGGACTCAAGCAATCATTCGTCGCTATCTCCGACCAGAAGCGGTCCTGCCCTGACAAGTAGCGACCGTGACTCCTGCGGGGGCGCACCACGATGTACAGCTTCCGGACCTCCGGAAAGCGGTGAAGCATCATGACCCACCAGACTTTACCCAAGAACCCAGTTCCGCCGACCACGACGAAACTCTTATTCTCGAACGTCTCTCGCAGCCGTAGAGGCCCTAGACCCTCACGCGGCTTCGCTTCGACTCGTGTAAACTCAGCCTTACGCCAGTCACTCACAGCGGCCTCAAGGGGTGACTTCGCCCATCACGAGTGGGGGCATGTGCATGGCGAGGATGCTCTGCGAACGGTTCTCACCCCCGCGAGCGCGATACAACGCCTCATCCATATTCGGCGCTGTCTCGTAACCGAGCAGCTTCGGAATGTACTCGTTGTCAGCACCCACTACGATCACCTTGCCGAGGTGCTGCCGCCCCGCTTCGCCCCAGTACCACATGAAGAACGGGTGCGCCGGATGGTAGGCGTGGCCGGTTCGAAACATCTCCAGGAAGGCCGGATTTTCTGCGAACTGTCGCTCATAGCGTCGATGCAGTTCCATCGCGTCGCGGGTCTCGGGCAACAAGCGGTGGACGAAATCGATGTAGGGCGCGTGCTGTTCGTGATCGAACTTGTCCGTACAAGGGTGCAAGATGATCATGGTGCCCCCCTTCTTCACCAGCGGAGCCCCCTTGTACATGTTGAACAGGTAGCCCTCCGCCATGCATGACACGAGCAAGGGGTTCAGAAACGCGTGAACGTTGTACGGACTGATATAAGGAATCCCGGCCACAAGCACATCCGCTTGTCCATCGATGGGGACCAGGTACTGCTCGTTGCAGCGCTTGAGCGTGTGCTCGTGTGCCGCAACC
>JBDKJZ010000431.1:0-5269 GCA_039796375.1 Pseudomonadota bacterium | reverse complement strand
CTGTTGATTGGGGTGAAGGGCGGGCGCGCCAAGATCCAGGACTACCGCACCTCCTTGAAGGGCAAAGACTTTCACATGTGTGTGCTGGGCGTCTTCGGCGACGTCTCATTTCCGGCTCCGACGAGATCCACGGTCATCAGCTATTCCTTATTGTTCAAGGCTGAATGAGCCTCCAGGTGCTCTACCGGGACTCGTCGCTGCTCGTCGTGAACAAGCCGTCGGGGCTAGCGGTGCACCGGGGCTGGGCGCGCGACAAGACAACACTCCTGACCGAGGCGCGACGCGTTGCGGGACAGCATGTCTACCCATGCCATCGCTTAGACCGAGGCACGAGCGGCGTGTTTCTGTTCGCTTTGAGCGCGGAGCTGGCGACCCAGATACAGGCGGGCTGGACCGCGCGCGAAGTGCTGAAGACATACCTAGCGTGGGTGCGTGGACACGCGCCGGCGCTCGGGCACCTCGACTACCCACTCGCCAAGGACAAGCTGAGCGAGCGACGAACTTCTCAGACCAGTCTGAAGCGCTTGCAGACCGCTGAGTTCGAAAATGTCGAGCTGCCGCGTTATCCGCGTCGCTATTCGCTGATACTTGCCATGCCGCACACTGGCCGTTTGCACCAAGTCAGGAAGCACCTTCGACACCTGAGTCACCCACTGGTCGGAGACATTCGCTACGGCAAGAAAGAGCACAACCTGTTGTGCGCTGAGCGCTTCGGCCTGCGCCGCTTGGCGCTGCATGCCAGCCATCTGAGCATCGTGCACCCCATCGAGATGACTCGTCTGACCTGGACTGCACCCTTGCCCCCGGACCTCGACGAACCCTTTGAGCGGATCGGCTTTCAGGGCGCGGCGTTGCAGGCTATCGCCGCACCCATCTGGCAGCCCGAACTCTCAGCGCCGCTGCCGCAGCTCTAAGCAGGCTTCTTCTAAGCGCGTCTGGCAGGCCTGTTCAACCAGCTGGCGCGCCTGGGTCGCTGAGGTTCCCTGCAGGCGGGACTTGAAATAGCACCCCGCGCCGTCACCGCTGTTGCAAGCGCCCACGACTAACTTCGTTCCCTTGTTCACATCTTTCGGCGCGCCTGTCCCAGTCACATGCATGTAGCCCATGCGCGCGCAGCCCTCGGGGAGTCCAGCTGCACACTTGTCCTTAAAGATCTGGTAGGCGCGGGCTTGATCTTGCGTCACGCCCTTACCCAAGAAGTAAGCTCTTCCCACGAAGAGGCACGCAGCTTGTGTGCCTCTTTCGCAGTGTTGTTCAAAAGTCTTGACGGCTGCGGCGGGGTCCGCGTCCTTGCCAGCGAAGCTCCAACTCACGCGAGCAAGACCGAGGCATGAGGTGTCGTCTTTGGCGTTGCAGCCCTTGTCGTACAGGTTCGCGGCTCCGCCTACGCTTCGCTCGATCCCGTCTCCGAACTCCATGAGTTCGCCCAGGGTGGAGCACGCGGACGGATAGCTCTGTCCGCAGGACGGGCCGAGCAGCTTGGCGGCGCGTTCGGCGTCCTTCTTCAGTGTGTCGCCCCTGGCGAGCCAAAGGCCTAGCTGAACGCAAGCCCCCTCCTGACTAGCGTTGCAGCCCGTTTCCAGATGCGCGACTGAGGCCTGCTTGTCTCTCTCGACGCCATCGCCGCTTGCGAGCTGAAGCCCGAGCAGACCGCAGGCCGCGGCGAGCTTGCTATCGCAGGCTTGGGTGTAAGCGGCAGCGGCTTTGGATTTGTCTTCAGGCGTGCCCTGGCCTGCGTAGTGCATCTTGCCGACCTCAAGGCAGGCTTCAGCTACACCTTTTTCGCAGCCAGCACTGAGCCCGGCGAAGGCCTGCTTGTGATCGGCTTCGACGCCTTTGCCGGCGCGAAGCATCAAGCCTTGCTCAGTACAACTCTTGCTGCTGCCGAGCTTGCACGCTATATCGTACAGCTTGAGCGCGCGCGGCGCGTCGAGAGTGACGCCCTTGCCGTCTTTGAAAATGTCCC
This sequence comes from Pseudomonadota bacterium, assembly GCA_039796375.1. Classification (GTDB taxonomy): domain Bacteria; phylum Myxococcota_A; class Polyangia; order Polyangiales; family Polyangiaceae; genus SZUA-265. The sequence goes on along the minus strand of JBDKJZ010000431.1, from coordinate 3,303 downwards.
CCAGGTACTCGCACGCACGCGTGCTCTTCAGCTCACAACCCTTCTCCATATTTTGGAGGGCCTTCAGCGCGTTTGTGGCAATTCCCGCGCCTGCAAACTGCATCTCGGCGACTTCGAAACAACCGTCCGCGACGTTGCCCTCGCACGCGACCGTCAGCAGCTGGGCCGCGCGCGCTGGTGCTTTTGGCCAACCTTCGCGGCCAGACTTCGCGCTCAGGCCGAGCTCATAACACCCGCCGGCGCTGTTGGCTTTACAGGAGGTCTCAGCGAGTCGATGCGCGCGCGCTGGATCCTTCGCGATTCCGTCGCCGCTGAGCAGCAATCGCGCGAGGCGCTGGCAGCTATCGTGATCACCCTCTGCGCACCCGAGGTTAAGTTTGCTCGCGATCTCTTGAGGGGGCAGCTCGACGCCCTGTTGGTCTTGCGCCATCTTTGCCAGCGCAGCGCAGGCGAGTGGGCGCTGGGCTGCGCAGGCCAAGCTGAGCAAACGCTCGGCGCGCGGCAAATCTTGACCGGCCTCATTTCCGCTCAGAAAGCCAAGCCCCGCGACCTCGCAGGCGGCCTTGTCGCCGCCGTAACACGAGCCCTCGCACTCAAGGACCAGGCTTGGCTCGCACTCGCTGCCGGTAAAGCCGCCGCTCTTCTTCGGTTTGGGCTCTTCCGGTTGGGGACCTACGGTCCCGCATCCCAGCAAGCCGAGAGCAAGTGCGACCGCCAATAGCCTCTGGCTGAGCTTTCCCCAGCTCCGTTGACCGACCCTTCCCCTAACGCATGTCTGCATGGGTCCTCGTTAGTGACTAATGACGCGGTTTTCAACAGGGGCCTGGTCACTAGCCGGTTGAACAGGGGGCCCTTTCGCCGGTGGACTCACCCGATTCGCAGAAAAACTGTCGCTTGTCGCTGACCCTTGCGCTGGGAAGTGTCACTTCACTTCAAGCGAAAACGGTGTGTGCGCCGGGTGTTCCCCTTTTCGGCCCACCCACACTTGCGTGGGAGGTAGGGCGGTCTGCCCCTCACGCAGATCGAAAATCACGACCTTGCTTGGGACGTCGAAGTCGAACCCATCGTCGTCGCCGTTCGTCGTCAGCTTGAACTGCACGCATTTGTCCATCGGACCCAGCTTCGCGCTGTCACCGTCCTCTAAGCCTTGCGCCGAGAAACCCGCCAGCGCATCCCGACTGCAGACCTTGCCCTGGAACGTGGTGGCCTTGCCGCTGCTGAAGCGGACTTTGAGCTTCGCGCCATCGCGCCACACTGCGGCGCCGGTTGAAGCGCCCGCCTTGAAGCTTTCGGGCTGGCCCTCGTACGCGTCAGCACCGAGCGCCAACGCAGCCCCACACACGAGGAGGCTGCTGGTGAAGAGTAACGATGCGGGAAGAAAGTTTTTCATGTGACTCCAATGGCTCCTACGGCGCGGCCCCCCCGAGTATCCCCCGATCCGAGAAAAAAACAATCAGAGCGATGAATATCCCTGAGCGGCGGCTTGGCAGGACCCACCGTGTGGGCCCAGGCCGCACCAGCCGATTTTCCTCGCTCCGACCGGAGTCTACGCGTGCGGCCTTAGGCTATCGCCCAGTCTTTCAAGCATCAGAGTCACTTCGTCAGCGCTGACGCGCAGCTGAGGCATGAAGCGCAGCGTGCTCGGCCGCGGCGCATTTACGAGCAGCCCGCGCTCGCGTGCTGTCTGGACGACCTCAGCTGCGATTGGCCGGTTCAGCTCCAGCGCGAGCAAGAGTCCGGCGCCGCGCACGGCCCCACCGAATGCGTGCGACAAGTGGTTCAAGCCTAAGACGAGCTGGGCGCTCCGTTGCTGCACGTTTTGTAACACTCCATCGTCAATCGCCGCCAGCACTGCGAGTCCGCACGCGGCCATGAGCGGGTTGCCGCCGTAGGTGCCGCCGTGTTCACCTGGATCCAGGTGATACGCGTCTTCGCGACACAGCACTCCGGCGAGCGGAACGCCGCTACCCAGTTGTTTGCCGAGAAGCAGCACATCGGGCTGACACTCTTCGGTCTGAAACCGGAACATCGAACCAGTGCGTCCGAGGCCGGTCTGGATTTCGTCGAGCATGAACAGGAGCCCGCGTTCCCGGCAGAGCTCACGGACTGCGCGCAAGTACCCAGGAGGCGGCATCAGGACGCCGGCCTCGCCCTGAATCGGTTCAAGCAGCACCGCCGCGGTGTGGTCGCTAATCTCAGAGCGCAGCGCCTCAAGGTCGCCGAAGGCGACCTTCTTGAAACCTGGCGTCTGGGGCAAGAACATGCGCTCAAATCCAGGTTTTCCACCAGCGGCCATGGCCGTCAGAGTGCGACCGTGAAAGGCGTTCGTTGCGCTGATCACTTCATAGGCCCCCGCGAGGCGCCGCTGTCCCCACTTGCGCGCTAGCTTAATAGCACACTCAGTCGCTTCGGTGCCGCTACTGCAAAACCAGGCCAAGTCGAGCCCGGTCTTCTCGCACAGGGCTGCGGCAAGCTGCAGCTGAGGCGCGTTGAAGTATGCGGGGCTGGGAGTCAGCAATAGGGCGCTCTGGGATGTGAGCGCCTGTTGCAGTTCTATTGGGGCGTGGCCGAGCGCGTTTACGGCCCAGCCTTGAATGAAGTCCAGGTAACGCCGACCTTCGGTGTCGGTTAACCAGGACCCTGTTCCTGAACTCATCACGACGTCGGGTCGTGAGCTCAGCGGCATGAGATGATTATTCGGGATCACGATGTTCTCCTTGGGGGTAGGGGGTGGACCCAAGAAACATCGCTAGGAGCCACCCGATTGGGGTGGCTTGCTTGTCGGTACTTACTGATGCCCGACTAGTTTCCACCCAGCGCTAATGCGCGGGCGGTTCGTCGCACGACAACGAGCGCGCTGGGCTGCTGGCAAACCAGCGAGCTCAAGCCTTCGTTAGCGGGCACAACATCGGACATTCGCGGCATTTACCAGGATCTCATGCCTGGTCAAGGGCGGTCTTCCGTCGCGCATGAAACTTTCAGCAAGTCTCGGAGCTAGGGCGGGTATACTCCGCGCGTGGTGAGTCGGTTAAACCCAGGGGAGGTGTTCGCCTCCGACTTTGAGGTTCAGGCAGTGATCGGGACCGGGAGCATGGGGATCGTCTACCGAGCCAAACAAGTGAGCTCAGGGCAGGTCGTCGCACTCAAGCTGATGCACCCAGCTCTCTCAGCGGATGCCAAGGCGGTTCACCGCTTTGAGCGAGAAGCTCGCGCGCTGATGAGCGTTCACAGTCGACATGTCGCGCGCGTGTTGGACACCGGCTGCGATGAGATCAGCGGTAGGCGTTGGATGGCGATGGATCT
>JBDKJZ010000430.1:0-5278 GCA_039796375.1 Pseudomonadota bacterium | reverse complement strand
GCGTGCCGTGTCGGTGTCACCGGACCTACTAGCGCGCGCGTTCCGACCAGGGCTGGCGCCGATGTCGCAGCCCCTACAGACGTCGAGTGAACTGTCGCCGCCGCTTCGACAGCTGGCTGCGAATGCCAGACCGCCGGTTCCTTGGGGACCTCCTCCGCGGAGCCGGCCGGCGCCGGTCGCCCCGAATACGCTAGAGATGGGCTGAGCGACGCAGGTGCTAGCTCCACCGTGGCGACATCCCGCTGCCCGAGCCATATCGACCCGGGGAGAAAGGAGAGCGCGAGCGTCGACAGGATCGAGGCCAAGGCTGCCGCGGCAAGCCAGGTCCAGCGCCTGCGCGGGTCCGGGAGCTCAAGAGTCGGACTGCTGCTCATGGCCGGGTAGGAGGAGGAGGGCGATTCGACTGCCGGGACTTCCACAGCGTGCTTGACGGCCCTGCGAAGCTCGTCCAAGTGGGGCTGAAAATGGAACGAGACGACCCGAGCCCACTCGTCCTTCGCCGCCACTGGGCCCAAACGCCGTCGCAACGCCTCAAGATCTGAAAGTAGAGCGCGGCTAGTTGGGTATCGGTCGTCTCTGTCGCGCGCCAAGGCCCTCATGACTATCGCGTCGAGCTCCGCTGGAACGTCGGCCCGAATGCTAGACGGAAGCGGCACTAGACCAGCGAGCGCCCTCTGAATGGTGTCGAGATCATTGTCCCCCTTGAACAGACGGCGGCCCGACAGCAGTTCCCACAACACCACGCCAAGGCTATACACGTCGGCGCGCGCATCAGCCGCGAGGCCACGCGCTTGTTCCGGTGCAATGTAGGCCAGCTTGCCACGCACAATGCCGGCTTGGGTCGTGCTCTCGCGATTGCTAGCGCGCGCGATACCAAAGTCTAATAGCTTGATCATCCCCTGGCTGGTAACAAAGATGTTGTTCGGGCTGACGTCGCGGTGCACGATTTGTAGTAGCGCCCCATCTAAGCCCTTGGCGCTGTGCGCATACTCAAGCCCGCTCGCCACTTCTGCGGCGAGATGAACTATTAACCCCACGGAAAGGGTCGAGTTCCGCGCCGCTGCACGCATCAGGCGGGATAGGGGCACCCCCTCGAGGTATTCCATCACCAGAAAGTGTCGTCCTTCGTGAACGCTCGCGCGGTGCGTCTGAACGATGTTCGGGTGATCGAGCACAGCCGAAAGCCGAGCCTCGTCAAGAAACATCTCGACGTACTCAGGGTCAGACAGGTTCAGAAACTTCAGGACTTCTAGCTTGAGAAACCCGTTGGAGCCTTCCCGCAAGGCCAAGTACACCTCGGCCATCCCTCCGGACGCCAGGTGCCCGACGATCGAGTAGCTGTCGAAACGTGTGTGACGTACGGGTACGAAGCGCCAGCTGGTCGGCGGCTCGCTGTTTCGCGAAGAAGGGGGTGATGAATCTCTCATGGTGAAGCGGCTCCCCGTGGGGACTATCTAGATAGAAACTTCTCACTACCTGCGAGAACGCATTGAGACACTAGTCGCCCGTGGAGTTCGAAGTCTAGGCGCGTTGTGCTAAGCGTAGAAGCTACCGTCGTGCTGTTACTTCTCACCGCACAGTGCGGCGATTCTGTGAACTTATCGTTTCACTAGTGGGACCTAAATCGAGCACTGCTTCGAATCACGACGTCCCTGGAACGAACTTGTGCCGAAACGCGACACAAACGACGCAATCTTGTCACCAGAAAACACTGGCCGGCCGCACACGGTCAGCAACGAACAACGCACCTCCAGCTGGGTCTTGGTGTTACGGTCAAGCGTGGCTTTCGACATCAACTTTCCTTGGGCAACCGTTTCGTCGGGGTTCCTTCTGACGCTTGCGCTGGCTTGCACCGAACTCGAGAGTGGCAATGACACGTTTGGCGCACAGCTCGAAGAGGACCCCTCAGGGGCCATGAGCTGCGCGGATAATGAGGTGCTGCCAGGCGCTCATCCCAACTGCCCCGGCAACCACCGCAGTGAAACGCTAGGCTCGTTGGATGGGCCCCTGGACATCACCGCGGACACCACGTGGAGTGGTGAAGTCGCGCGTACGCTGGCGGGTGACGTCGTGGTTCGCGCGCCCGCCACCTTGACGATTCTCCCAGGCGTACGGGTCGAAGCCGAAGCTGGGGCGATGCTGCTGGTCGAGCGTGGTGCCAAGCTCGTCGCGGCGGGAACACGGGTAGCGCCGGTGGTTTTTACTAGTGCCAAGCCGCCCGGTGAACGTCAGCCGGGAGACTGGCGGGGAGTCGTCTTGACCGGGTATGCCAGGTCGCACACGACTAACCTTCCCGTCTACAATACGCTCGATGATGCGCGCGCACACTTTGGGGGCGGTCCCAACGCGACGAACGACGCCGATTGCGGAACGCTCAGCTACGTGCGCGTCGAGTTCGCCGGGGGGGACACTAACGAGGGCGGTACGCCGGGGGCGGCGCTCACCTTCGCCGGTTGCGGCTCAGCGACGCGCGTTGAATACGTGCAAGTCCATCGCGGAACCGATGGTCTGGGTTTGGTGGGTGGCGCGACGCCGATTCTGCGGGCAGTCATCTCCAACACGAGCCCGGGTGATGCTGTCGAGTGGGCGGGGGGTTACCGTGGCAAGATCCAATACTTGGTTGCCCAGAGCGGCGCCGCAGCAGGCTTGGTCGGTAACAACGCTGAAAGCCAACCCAACCTAGAGCCCGTCTCCCGGCCAGAGATATACAACGCCACGATCGTTGGCATTCGGCCCCTGCTCGAGAACGGAGCGCACTTCGGTATTGTCTTCAGGCATGGCTCCTCGGGAATCGTGCGCAACTCAGTCATCGCCAACTTTGCGAGCGCGGGTCTCGACCTGCGTGGAACCACCGCTATCGGTGAACCCAACCCGGAAATCGTGTCTCACTTGTTGTTCTGGAACAACGGCCCGCGGGGAGAAACTCAGTGGACCCCCGCAGCGGAAGTCTTAGTCTCACCGTCGTTTCGGACCAAAGATCCGGGCCTGGATCTCGCTATACGACGGGAGAACCCAGTTTTTAAGGCCTCTGCGAGCACCATCAACACGGACTTCGCGCCCATTGCCTTGGGCTTCGACGCAACGGCCACCTATCGCGGAGCGGTGCCCTACGACGGCGAAGACTGGACGCTGGGGTGGACTGATTTCCCAACCGACTGAATGGTCGCTGTTCACGCGGGCGCCAGCTTCTGTTTTCGCGGAGCGACGCTCGCGGTCCCGGACAGAAATAGGAACGCGATTGCTACGTTATCGTCACCGCACGCAGCTAATGCTGCGCGCGTGAGATACCCAACCCCCTGTGTTTGCGTCATCTGGGCTGTCCTTTCGCTCGCTTGCCAGCCCCGAGCGGATTCGGCCTCCTTGCTAGCCCCGAGTGGAGCCGGTGGATCGACCACCCCCGCGGTTGAGGGCGCTGCAGGCGCCGACCAGGCGGGCGGTGGCGTGGCAGGGGCCAACGGGATGGCAGTAGACCCCTGCGCTGATGTGATGGGGGCAGGCGTCTCGGTCGCCGAAGACATCACGGTCGATACCACCTGGAACTGCGCACGCTATACCCTGACGCGTCCGATCTTTGTGCGCGGCACGCCGGAGCTTCGGCCGACGTTGACGATCGCGCCGGGAACCCAAGTGCTTGGCTCGCCGGGCAACCTCGAAGCGGGCGTGCTGCCCGGCACGCTCATTGTGACTCGCAACGGCCGAATCCACGCCGAAGGGACGGCGACGGCCCCAATTGTCTTTTCTTCAAGCAAACCCGTGGGCCAACGTGCGCCCGGGGACTGGGGCGGTGTGGTGCTCCTGGGTCGCGCGCCGACAAATGTTCCCGCCGGGCTGCGGTCCAACAACGCCCTTGGGGAAAACTTTATCGAGGGCTTGCCAGCGACGGAAGACAGTACGTACGGAGCGCCGATACAAGTCACCCCGAACGGGTCGCCTGATGCTGGCGCCGCCTACGCGCCGGGCGGAGATCCAGAATGGGATTGTGGAACGCTCAAGTATGTCCGGATTGAGTTTGCAGGTTTTGAGCTCTCTGGAGGCAGCGAACTCAACGGACTCACACTGGGAGCGTGTGGCCGAGCTACGGTGCTGGAATATATACAGTCGCACTTGGGATCCGATGACGGTATCGAGCTCTTCGGGGGTACGGTCGAGGTGAAACACGCAGTCGTTACCGGCGCCAAAGATGACTCGATTGACTGGGACGAGGGCTGGACTGGGGACGCGCAGTTCATTGCGATCCAACAACACGACGACAGCCTGCTGGCAGACGACAGCCGCGGCGATAACGCGATAGAGGCGGATGGTTACGCCGACCTCATGCAGCTCGTGGGCGCGCCCTCTCAGCCCACTATGCGAAATCTAACGCTGGCCGCCAGCAAAACGAGTCAGCGTGGCGTCCGCCTGCGAGAGGGGACTGGCTTCAAGCTGTTCGATTCTATCCTAGTCGCTCACGCAGAAGGCGCAGCTCAAGGGTTGGTCGACATCGACAATGAAGTGACTGCGGACGGTCTGGTGAACGGAACTCTCACGATACTCTCCAGCACCTTTTTCGGGCGCTGGCCATCGGTGGGACAGCTCGATTCTTTAGGCACGCTCTACGTCGAGGAAAATCACTTCCTGACGCCGTTAGCTGGCGCAGGCAACGTGGAGCTCGCGTCGGTAGAAGCGTTGCTACCGCAAGTGTTCGTAGAGGCGGCGCCCGGCTGGGTCCCGCTCGCGACGCCGGCGGTTCAGGCGATTTCGGATGGCGCCCCCGACCCGAAGGGGTTCTTCACGTCGGTCGCTTACCGCGGCGCCTTCGAACCGGGCGTGGCTGCGTGGACTGATGGCTGGACAGCTTACCCGGCGAATTGACTGAAGCTACGCGGAATCGGCGACGGGTGAGGCCTCTCGCCAGGTCTGGATCCAGGCGCTAAGATCGCCCAGAGCGCGCTCTGACATCGCATCGTATTTGGCTCGCTTCTTTAGCCGGTCGCCGGACCAGGGCTCGAGGTGTGAGAAGGTGATATTGGAGGGTTGGTAGTCGACCTCATTGCGCTGGGTTTGAACGATTAGCCCGCGATGCGCCGTGGTGGTCGGCGGCAAGCTGGGCTCTTTGCCGCGGAGGCGCTGGCCCAAGAAGTGTGCGACGAGCCAACCACCCGCAGCGCTCTCGACATAGCCCTCGGTCCCGGTGATTTGTCCCGCGAAGTAAACACCCGGGACCGCTCGCAGCTGAAACGTCTCGTCCAGGCACTTGGGCGCGTTGATGAAGGTGTTACGATGCACCGCACCGTAGCGC
>JBDKJZ010000429.1:0-5285 GCA_039796375.1 Pseudomonadota bacterium | reverse complement strand
GTCACCGACAAGGTGCTCACCACCGAAGAGGCGATCATGGAGATCTACCGCCGCCTTCGACCGGGCGATCCGCCCACGCTCGAGACGGCGCGGACGCTCTTCGCAAATCTGTTCTTCAACCCCGAACGCTACGACTTGTCTGCGGTCGGTCGCTTGAAGTTGAACTACAAGTTCTACGGCGACTTGGAACCGTCCGAGCAGCCGCCTCTCGACCAAACGGTCTTGAGCAAGAAGGACATTCTCAGCACGGTACGCCACCTGCTTTCGCTCAAGAACGGCATCGGGTCAGTCGATGATATCGACCACCTCGGCAACCGACGGGTGCGCGCGGTGGGCGAGCTGATGGAGGTTCAGTACCGCATCGGCCTGGTTCGCATGGCTCGAGCGATCAAGGAGCGCATGAGCGTCTCCCAAGAGATTGATACGCTGATGCCCCATGATTTGATCAACGCCAAGCCGGTAGGCGCGGTGGTCAAAGAATACTTCGGCAGCTCCCAGCTGTCACAGTTCATGGACCAGACCAACCCGCTCAGTGAGGTCACTCACAAGCGTCGTCTGTCGGCACTTGGCCCAGGTGGTTTGACCCGCGAGCGCGCCGGCTTTGAGGTGCGAGACGTGCATGCTACCCACTACGGCCGCATCTGCCCGATTGAAACGCCAGAGGGTCCGAACATCGGGCTAATCGCATCGCTCTCTACGTTTGCTCGCGTCAACGAGCACGGCTTCGTCGAGACGCCCTACCGCGCAGTGCGAGAGGGCAATGTTGACCAGAAGGTTCGCTGGTTCAGCGCGCTCGAGGAAGAGGGCAAATTCATCGCGATGGCGACCTCCGACATGGAGGGCGATAGCCTCTCGTCTCCGATGGTGAGCGCCCGCTACAACGGTGACTACCGCGTGGTGGGTCCCGACCAGATCCAGTTGATGGACGTTGCCCCGAACCAAATGGTGAGCGTCGCCGCGGCGCTCGTTCCGTTCTTGGAACACGATGACGCCAACCGCGCCCTCATGGGTGCAAATATGCAGCGCCAGGCAGTGCCGTTGATCTGCACTGAGGCGCCGCTAGTTGGCACCGGGATGGAGCGGCGGGTAGCGGTTGACTCCGGCGTCTGCGCCGTTGCTCGTCGCGCCGGAACCGTCGAGTCTGTCGACGCCACTCGCATCGTGGTTCGCCCGGATCCGGGTGAGGGTTCGGAAGTGCCCGACATCTACCCGATGATGAAGTTCCAGCGCTCAAACCAGAGCACCTGCTACAACCAGAAGCCGATCGTTCGCCCCGGTGAGCGCGTCGAAGAGGGGGATGTTCTTGCCGACGGTCCGGCTACCGACATGGGTGAAATCGCTCTAGGTCGGAACGCCGTTGTCGCGTTCATGCCGTGGCAGGGTTACAACTTCGAGGACTCGATTCTCATCAGCGAGCGCATCGTCAAGGAGGATATCTACACCTCCGTTCACATCGAAGAGTTCGAGTGCGTAGCGCGTGATACCAAGCTCGGAAAAGAGGAGGTCACTCGCGATATCCCCAACGTCGGGGAGGAGGCGCTCAAGGATCTCGATGAGGCTGGCGTTGTGCGGGTTGGCGCAGAGGTTAAGCCGGGCGACATCCTCGTTGGCAAGATCACCCCAAAGGGTGAGAGCCAACTCAGCCCAGAGGAAAAACTACTACGCGCGATTTTCGGTGAAAAAGCCGGTGACGTGCGTGACAGCTCGCTGAAGGTGCCGCCTGGGGTTGGGGGTATAGTTATCGATGCTAGGATCTTCTCTCGGAAGGGCACCGACAAGGACGAACGTGCGCTGGCGATTGAAGACCAAGAGCGCGCGCGCCTTGAGCGAACCCGCGACGAAGAGGTGAGCATCCTACGCGACTCATTCTTCCGCCGCATTCGCGAGCTGCTGATCGGCAAGAAGACTGTCGCTAAGCTAGTCAACGATTCCGGCGACGTGCTCATCGACAAAGACGTCGCCCTGACTGATGAGAAACTCACCGCTGTTCCGCGCAAGTATTGGGGGGAACTCTCGATCGCTGAGGGTGGAGACCAGGTTGTACAGCTGCTGCACGACCTGGAAGAGCTGATTCGTAGCCGGGAAGAGCACTTCCGGGACAAGATCGACCGCCTGAGCCGTGGCGATGAGCTACCTCCTGGGGTCATCAAGATGGTGAAGGTCTATATTGCCATCAAGCGAAAGCTCCAGGTCGGCGACAAAATGGCGGGGCGCCACGGAAACAAGGGCGTCGTTAGCCGCATCATCCCCGAAGAAGATCTGCCGTACCTGTCGGATGGAACGCCGGTTGACGTTGTCTTGAATCCGCTCGGTGTGCCGAGCCGCATGAACGTCGGGCAGATTCTCGAGGCTCACTTGGGCTGGGGTGCTCGGAATCTCGGCAAGAACGTGAATCGCATGCTCGAGGAGGGCTTCAGCGCCGACAAGATTCGCGAGAAGATCGCGAAGTCGCTGGGTGCCGACCGTCGCATGCAAGCCTTCTTGAAGAAGCTCAGCGACGACGAAGTCAAGGCTCTGGCGCGCAAGATGGAACCGGGCTGCTTCTTTGCCACGCCGGTGTTCGATGGCGCATCCGAGGCGGAGATCAAGAACACCCTTGAAGCCGCTGGTTTGGATCGCGGCGGGCAAAGCATCTTGTTCGACGGTCGAACTGGCGAACCGTTCGATCAGGACGTCACAGTTGGCGTCATGTACGTCTTGAAGCTGCACCATTTGGTGGACGACAAGATACACGCTCGCTCAATTGGTCCGTACTCGCTCGTGACTCAGCAGCCCCTCGGTGGAAAAGCGCAGTTCGGCGGGCAGCGATTGGGTGAGATGGAAGTTTGGGCGATGGAAGCTTATGGCGCGGCTTATGCGCTCCAAGAGTTCCTCACCGTCAAGAGTGACGATGTTCAGGGACGTACTCGGATGTACGAGGCAATCGTTAAGGGCGACTACACGCTCGAGGCGGGCCTGCCCGAAAGCTTCAACGTGTTAATCAAAGAATTGCAGTCGCTATGTCTCAACGTCGAATTGGTTGAGGCAGTCGCGGACGCCCCGGCAGCGGAGGAATAAGAACGATGCGTGACATTTTCTCCTTTTTTGAGAAGCCCAAGGACCCGCTCACTTTTTCCGCTATGCGGATCTCTCTGGCTAGCCCCGAGAAGATCCGCGAGTGGTCGCACGGAGAGGTGAAGAAGCCGGAGACGATTAATTATCGAACCTTCAAGCCTGAGCGAGATGGCCTCTTCTGCGCGAAGATTTTCGGCCCGGTGAAAGACTACGAGTGCTTGTGCGGCAAGTACAAGCGCATGAAGCACCGAGGAATCGTCTGCGAGAAATGTGGCGTTGAGGTCATTCAGAGCAAGGTTCGGCGTGAGCGCCTTGGTCACATCAACCTCGCTACTCCGGTAGCGCATATCTGGTTTTTGAAGAGCCTTCCTTCGCGAATCGGCAACATCCTGGACATCACGCTCAAAGATCTTGAGCGCGTGTTGTACTGCGAGGCCTACATCGTCATCGATCCAGGTGAGACCGGCCTTGAGCGCGGCGAGCTGTTGACTGAGGACCGCTACGGCGCCCTCCTCGACGAATTCGGTGAGGACCGTTTCTCTGCCGCTATGGGCGGGGAAGCCGTGCTTGAGATGCTCAAGCGAGTCGATGTGCACGGCCTGTCCGAGGAACTTCGCGCCGACATGCGGGCGACCTCCAGCGAGGCGAAGCGCAAGAAGTACGCGAAGCGACTGAAGGTCGTTGAGGCCTTCCGTGGGAGCGGAAATCGGCCCGAATGGATGATGCTGAATGTCATTCCGGTGCTTCCGCCCGACTTGCGGCCGTTGGTGCCGCTCGATGGTGGCCGCTTTGCCACCAGCGATCTGAATGACTTGTACCGACGCGTTATCAATCGCAACAACCGCTTGAAGCGCTTGTTAGAGCTGAACGCACCGGAGATTATCATTCGGAACGAGCGACGCATGCTGCAAGAGGCAGTGGACGCGCTGTTCGATAACGGCCGGCGCGGCAAGACCATCACGGGCCCGAATAAGCGTCCACTGAAGAGCCTGAGCGATATGCTCAAGGGCAAGCAAGGCCGCTTCCGTCAGAACCTGCTGGGCAAGCGCGTAGATTACTCGGGGCGTTCCGTTATCGTCGTCGGGCCAACGTTGCGGCTGCACCAGTGCGGGCTGCCGAAGAAGATGGCTCTCGAGCTGTTCAAGCCCTTTATCTACAACAAGCTGGAAGAGCGCGGGTACGTCAACACGATCAAGAGCGCCAAGAAGATGGTCGAGCGCGAGCGTCCCGAGGTTTGGGACATTCTGGACGAGGTGATCAAGGAGCACCCCGTCATGCTCAACCGTGCGCCGACGCTTCACCGCTTGGGCATTCAGGCGTTTGAGCCGGTCTTGGTGGAGGGTAAGGCCATCAATCTGCACCCGCTCGTCTGTACCGCGTTCAACGCGGACTTTGACGGTGATCAGATGGCCGTGCACGTTCCTTTGAGCGTCGAGGCGCAGATGGAGGCGCGAGTGCTTATGATGAGCACTAACAACATTCTATCGCCCGCCAGCGGTCGTCCGATCATCAACCCGACTCAAGATATCGTGTTGGGCTTGTACTATATGACCCGCGAGCGCCGTACCGCGCTCGGCGCTGGTCTCAAGAGCACGCTGAAGGTCAACGCGGATGGCAAGCTCGAAGGGTTTGTCGCAGGCGTCTACGGGTCTCTCGAAGAGGTTCGGGCCGCTTATGACCACAAGGCTGTAGGGTTGCACGCGCTCATCAAGTGCCGCATTACAGAGACGGATGACGACGGCAACGAGACGACGCGCATGGTCGACACGACTGTGGGGCGAGTCTTGCTTAGCGAGATCCTTCCGCCGGGCGTCCCGTTCGAGCACGCCAATCGTGTGATGAACAAGAAGGCTCTGAGTGAGCTGATCGACGTCTGTTATCGGCGCAACAAGAACAAAGAAACTGTGCTCATGGCTGACCGCTTGAGGTCCATGGGCTTCTCGCAGTCCACCAGCGCTGGCATCAGCGTTTGCATGGACGATATGGTCATTCCAGAGAAGAAGAAGGAATTGATCGATCGGGCGCAAGATGAACTGCAGCGGGTCAACGACCAGTACCAAGAAGGTCTGATCACGGACGGCGAGCGGTACAACAAGGTTGTCGACATCTGGGCAGGCGTCTCGGACAAGGTGACGGAGGAGATGATGCAGGTCATTGGCAAGACTAAGGTCCTGCTAGAAGACGGTTCCGAGATCGAGGAAGCCAGCTTCAACCCTGTTTTCATTATGGCC
>JBDKJZ010000428.1:0-5308 GCA_039796375.1 Pseudomonadota bacterium | reverse complement strand
ATAGGGGCCCTCGCGCTTGAGCTGGCTCGAGTGAGCGGACTTATTGTCGTCATGCCGCTCCCGTGGGAGGTGGCGCCGCGCCAGGTCAAGGCAGCGATGGTCTTGTTCGTGACGCTTGTGGTTCACGGTCACCACTCAACGGGCTTCACTCTGGGTGAGCCCATCATCGCGGCTGTCCAGATCCTCGTCGAGTTTCTCGCCGGAGCCGCCATGGGTTTCGTGGTACGAACGACCATAGGCGCCGCTGAAATCGCCGGCAGTACCATCGCGCCGGTCATCGGTTTCGGGGCTGCTCAAGTCTTTGACCCAGCGACGGGTCAATCTGACAGCGTGTTGACTCGTGTGTTCCGGCTGATGATGGTGCTGATAGCCTTGTCGGTCGGCCTTCATCGTGTCGTGCTCGGCGTCTTATTGTCGAGCTTCGGGGCTGTTCCGATAGGAACCATCGCGCACCCGGAGGCGGGGGCGTTCTTCTTTATTGACCTCTCTGCTCGGATGCTCATGGCGGGTGTTCGCTTGGCTCTACCGGTGGTGGCCGTGGCGTTGATGTGCCAAGTGGCGCTCGCCTTTGTGAGTCGCGCTGCACCGACTATGCAGATCTTCAACGTCGGCTTCGCCCTGCTGCTGGCAGTGGGGGCGGTGGTTATGGTCCTGGTGATGCCGGAGACTGGCCAAGAGATGTTGAGCCTCCTTTCTCACACGCCGCGTCAGGTTGAGGGCGTGCTGATGGACATGGCTGGACTCTGAGGGATCGTCGTGAGCGAGGACCAAGAGAAGACAGAGGAAGCCACACCAGAACGTCGTAAGAAGGCGCGCGACGAGGGGCAGTTTCCACGGGGCAAGGACGCGGGGAACACAGCGGGCTCCTTGTTCGTATTGCTGACGCTCGTCGGACTCGCGGGGACCTTCAGGGAGCGCTTTGAGCAGTTCGCATTGCGCTGCTTCTACGAGCCCAGCTTCCTCGTCGACGGGGACTATCAGGCGCTCGTAAACGCGCTGGGTGTGGTGCTGATGGTGATGATTTTTCCTGTGGCAGCTGCGGCGGCTCTGGGGGCTGCGGCCGCGGGCGTGGCCGAGGCGGGGTACGAGCCCCGCCTCGAGCTGGCTGGGATCAAGTGGGAACGGCTTGAGCCGTTCGGCAAGCTGAAGCAGATGTTCTCCCCGCAGCACGCGCTGGTGAACACTACGCTTCAGCTCGGGCGAGTGTTCGCAGTGGGAATCGTGGCGTACCTAAGCATTGAAGACGCATTTCCACGGTTGTTGAGGCTCTCGCGCACTGGGTTTGCCGGAGCGATGATGGCTGTGACCGAGGTTCTGCTGCGCTTGGCAGTCTGGTCCAGTATCGCGTTGGTTGTTCTTGTCCTCGTCGACTACATCTACAACAAGATCAAGCACGAAAAGAACATCATGATGTCCCGCCACGACATCAAAGAAGAGATGAAGCAACAAGATGGCGATCCGCGCGTGAAGGCCCAGCAGCGGGCTCGTGCCCGAGAGATGTTGAAACGCGGCATTGCCCAGGCGGTCCGCGATTCTGACTTCATCATCGCGAACCCCACTCACGTTTCGGTTGCTCTGCGCTATCGGCCGGATGAGGGCGCGCCGGTGGTGGCCGCCAAGGGCTATGACGAAATCGCGCTGCACATCCGGTCATTGGCGAAGGAGCATCGCATTCCGATCGTTGAGAACGTGCCTCTTGCCCGCGCGCTAGCGAAGCGGGTCAAGGTGGGCCGAGCTATTCCCATAGATCTCTACGCAGCGGTCGCCGAGGTCCTCGCGTTCGTGTACCGGCTCAAGCGGCGGGGCATGTCAGCCTAAGGCGTGCTCCCCTGGTGCGTCAGTTCATTGGCGCAGAGTGAACGGCTCCACTGACTGAGGTCGCTGGCACGCTTCTCGCTAACGAGTGGTCGTGGCCGAACGCGCTGGCAGCCTCAAGACCCCGTCGACTCTGTCCGATTTGGCCGTCCCGCTCGGGATCATAGGCATCGTGCTGATGATGGTACTGCCGGTCCCGGTAGTGCTGATCGACATATTATTGGCGGTCAGCTTGGCGATCGCCATCGCGGTGTTCCTGATCGGGCTGTTCATGGAGTCTCCGCTGGAATTTAGCGCGTTTCCAGCAGTGATCCTGGTCGCGACCCTGCTTCGTCTGAGCCTGAACGTGGCGACGACGCGCTTGATCCTACTGAACGGTTCCGAGGGCGAGGCGGCAGCGGGTCACGTCATCGAGACTTTCGGGAAGTTCGTGATCAGCGGCAACATCGCGGTCGGGCTCGTGGTGTTCCTGATCCTCGTGGTGATCAACTTCGTGGTGATTACGAAGGGTGCGGGCCGCGTCGCCGAGGTTGCGGCGCGATTCGCGCTCGACGGCATGCCCGGAAAACAAATGGCGATCGATGCCGACTTGAATGCCGGCATCATCAACAGCGAGCAGGCACGCGATCGGCGAAAGATCGTCGAGCGCGAGGCGGACTTCTTCGGCGCGATGGACGGCGCCAGCAAGTTCGTTAAGGGCGACGCGATCGCCGGTCTGCTGATCACCGCTATCAATCTGATTGGCGGGCTGTTGCTCGGCGTCTCCGCGGGAATGACGCTGGCGGACGCCGCTGAGGCATTCTCGATCCTGTCGGTGGGTGATGCGCTAGTCGCGCAAATTCCGGCGCTGCTGATGTCCACTGCGGCCGGCGTCGTGGTCACAAGGTCGGCCACTGGCGAACAACTCGGGCGTGCACTTCGGTCGCAGCTGCTAGGCAGCCGCCGTGCCGTGATCGCGACCGCCGTCGTCATGGCCCTCATGGCGTTGATACCTGGGATGCCGAAGCTGCCGTTCTTGGGGCTGGCGGGCGCGCTCGCTTACTTCGTGCGTCAAGGGCAACAGGCGGAGAAGGCAGCGCTGACGCTTGAGGAGAAGCGGGCAGACGAGCGTCCCAAAACGGAGGAGGAGAACATCGAGGCAGTGTTGCCCTTGGACGTGATGAGCTTAGAGGTTGGCTACGAGCTTATCCGCGCAGTCGATCCGTCGATGGGCGGTACGCTAGTTGAGCGAATTTCGAGCCTTCGCAAGCAGGTCGCTCAGGAACTCGGTATCGTCATCCCCCCAGTTCACATTCGGGATAACCTGCAGCTTGCAGGGGGGCGCTACCGGTTTGTGCTGCTGGGGACTGAAATCGCGGCCGGAACGATTCGCGCTGGACGCCTGCTAGCGATGGATCCGACGGGCGAAGCGCCCCCGATTGACGGCGAGGTGACGGTCGATCCAACCTTCGGGACGCCGGCGCGCTGGATTGCCGGCAAAGATAGAGAGCTCGCTGAGGCGCTCGGTTATACCGTCGTCGAACAGGCGACGATCATCGCCACTCATTTGGCGGAAGTGGTGCGCCGCAACGCCGACCAAATCCTCGGCCGAGCAGAGCTCCAGGCACTATTTGACGTGTTTTCTCGGTCTACCCCCAAGCTCGTGGAGGACTTGGTACCAAACTTGCTCTCCTTTGGCGAGGTGCTCAAGGTCATGCGCAACTTGCTTCGCGAAGGGGTCTCGATTCGGGACCTGCGGACGCTGCTTGAGTCGTTGCTGGAGATCGCACCGAGTACCAAAGATCCGGAGCAGCTGACCGAACTCACGCGCCAACGCCTAGCTCGCCAGATCACTGCAGCCTACATGGGACGCGACAACGGCGTAAGCTCCCTCATACTCGACCCGTCGGTTGAGGAAATGTTCCGTCGGTCACTGATCGAGATATCCCAGGGCACGGGGGGGGCTCTGGATCCAGATAAGGCACGTCGACTGGGTGACTCCCTGGAGGCAGCGGTGGCGCGCATGCAGGCGCGGGGGCTTCCGCCGTGTCTGGTGACCAGCCCTGACTTGCGCCGCTACGTGCGGGCCTTCGCCGAGCGGCGATGCCCGGTGCTTGGGGTGCTCTCATTCCGAGAGATCGACCCAGCGGTCAACATTCGGCCGATTGAATCTATCCAGTTTTCGAGAGCTCAGGCGGCTTAGCCGGAAGGAGTAGTTGGTGGAGTACCAAACATTTCGTGGGTCCGATGTGCAGGAGGCGCTGCTCGCTGTCAGACAGGCACTGGGCGCAGACGCTATGATCGAGTCGACGCGGCACGTCACCAATGGTCAAAACGGGGCCTTCGGGCGCTCGTTCGTCGAGGTGGTCGCGGCGCCGTCGGCTCCGGGGTTGTCCCAGCGGCCCACTACGCGGGCGACACGTTCGCCTTCGCGCGATGCCGAAGCCATAGCCTCCCGCCCGGTTGTAGGCGGACTGGGTCGGGCCCGTTCGAACCCCGCGACGATGGAGCGCGAGCTCGTCGCGCTCCGCGGCTTGGTGGACGAGTTGAGCGCAGGGCGCGTCCCCCGGGAGCGCGCGCGAGCGCTCCTCTATTCGGTCGGATTTGAGGGTGAACTCGCCAAGAAGTTGGGAACCGGCGCGACTCAAGCCGCGCGTGGGGGGCGTGAAGCACTCAGAGTTTGGCTCCGCGAGCGGGTGCGGGAGCGATTGCTAATTGAACCCAACTTGATCCAGCGCCCCTATCGACAAGTGATCTCTTGCGTGGGGCCGACCGGTGTCGGCAAGACAACCACACTCGCGAAACTCGCAGCGAGGGCGAAGCTCGATTTGCAGAAGAGTGTCAGTGTAATTAGCCTGGACACGTTCCGTGTAGGGGCGGTCGAGCAGTGGAAGCGCTATGCTGAACTGATTGGGGTAGCGTTTCACATCGCCGAGGACGCTACTACCTTCAGGAGGCTCGTCATGGCCCAATCGAGCGACTTGATTCTTGTAGACACCGCCGGCAAGAGTACCCGCAATGACAACGCGTCGTTACGGCTAGGGCAATGTTTCTCGGAACTCCGCGAGATCCGCACTGAGGTGCTGCTGACGTTGCCCGCGTGGATACGGCCGCGTGACGCGGAGCGCATCGTCGACTCTTACCAGAACCCGCAGTTGACCGGGCTCATTATCACCAAACTCGACGAAGCTGAGCAGCTTGGCGGCAGCATGCATGCGGCGCTCGCAGGGCGCCTTCCCATCACTTACCTGTGCGATGGCGCACGGGTCCCCGAGGACATCCACGACGCCGCTGAAGACGCCGTGCTCGACGCAATCTTTCCGGAACAGGTTTGACGGTGGAAGATCAAGCAACCAGCAAAGGTTCCAAGTTAGCAGCGCTCCCGGTGCCCTCGGGAACCGTCGCCGCACGTTCCGACCCGTCGCAGCGTGAACTCTACGAGCGCTACTTGCCCATCGTCAGGCGGATTGCGATGCGTACGGTGCGGTCGCTGCCGCCGAGCGTGACGCTCGAT
>JBDKJZ010000427.1:0-5324 GCA_039796375.1 Pseudomonadota bacterium | reverse complement strand
AGGGTCGCAATGGGACTGAAGGCTTCCCGCTCAGAGGTGCCTCGTGGGGGCGCTATGTGAGCGGCGTCGCGAGCGTCTGCAGCTCGATGAACTCGAGGATGCCCTCTTCGCCGCCTTCACGGCCATAGCCCGATTGTTTCATCCCACCGAAGGGCGCTTCGGCTACGGGTCCGATGGCGCTGTTCAGGCCGACGTGTCCGAACTGCAAGCGCGCGATCACCCGTTCCGCTCGCGTGCTGTCGGAGGTGAACACGTAGGCTGCGAGCCCATGCTCCGTGTTGTTGGCGGTCTGCACGACCTCGTCTTCGGTCGTGAAAGGCAAGAGCGGGATCACGGGTCCAAAGACCTCTTCCCGCAAGCAGCTTGAGTCAGCGGCGAGGTTGTCGAGCAGAGTCGGGGGATAAAACAGCGCGCCGGGGCCGCCCTCGCCGTCCGGGAGTGTGCCGACGACCAAGCGGGCCCCGCGCTCCAGCGCGTCGCTGACGAGGCCGCGCACCTTGGCGAAGCCCGCTCGGTCAATTAACGGGCCTAAGTCACTTTTAGCATCGCAGCCGGGGCCCTGGTTCAAGGCCGCCATGCGTGAAGCGACGAGCTGGGCGAAGCGCTCCGCCACCGACGCTTGCACGTACACCCGATTCGTCGAGACGCAGGTTTGACCAGAACAGCGGAATTTATTGGTTATCAGCTGGTTCGCGGCGCGTTCGAGATCCGCATCCTCAAACACGATCAAGGGCGCGTTTCCACCGAGCTCTAGTGCCAAGCGCTTGAGGTGCGGAGCCGCTTGTGCAGCGAGCCGCTTGCCCACCGCCGTGGAACCCGTGAAGCTGATGACCCGCACCGCGGGGTGTTCGCAGAGCACCTGGCCAATCGCCGGCGCGTCACCGAAAACCAAGTTAGCCATGCCGCCGGGCAACCCAAGCGGGTGCAGCAGGTGAAAGAGTGCGACGGCCGAGAGCGGCGTCTTCTCGGAAGGTTTAGCGACGAACGGGGCGCCCGCTGCGAGCGCAGCCGCGGCTTTCTTTGCGAGCATCGCCAAGGGGAAGTTCCACGGGACGATCAGCGCAGCGACCCCCGCCGGCCTCGCGTGCACCGTCCAGCTGTAGTTCTTAACTTGCGTCGCTATCACTCGCGGCTCTACGCATGCGATTGAGCGCGCGGCAGCCGCGTAGAAGCTCGCCGCGTAGTCCACCTCGGCGCGCGCTTCGCGCAGAGTTTTTCCGTTTTCCGCCGTGATGATTTGCGCGAGGGTCTCCCGGTGTTCTTGGTGGGCGGCGGCGAGTTGCAGCAGCCAACCGCGGCGCTCATCGATGGTGGTCGGCGTCAGTAAACACGCCGCAGCTGCAGCGACCGCTTGCTCGGTCGCAGCGCGCCCGAACGAGGGCAGCTCTGCGAGCTGTAGTCCCGTCGCAGGGTCGTGTACGGCGAACGTCAGCGCTACGGGCGGCAGGAATGCGCCCGCGACGTAGCCGGAGAGGGTGCTGAGAAGCGGGGAGAGGAGGGGAGGAGTCATGGGGTGAACCTTGTACTTGTTGAAGTCATACTCGCCCTGCAGGTTCGCGCTCACGGAATCGAAGCGGCTGAAGCTGACTTGGACACGAACCTCCCGCAGTTCAAGCACAATCACGAGCTTTGAGAGACCGGTGGGTAGGTTCGCTCGCGCTTTGGGTATTCTGTACGCAGCAAACATCGCCCCCTCGGGCGCGATCGCGCCGGGCACTTCCTCGGGCGCAGATAATAGTCGGATCCCTTCGGCCATGCGCAGACGTGCCGCGCTGGCCTTATCCATCGGCGACGTGCGGGTCTTCGCAAGGTCATCTCGCTCCAAATAGACATCGCGCTGCTTCTGGATCCAGGCAGCGTAGTGATCGACGAGTGGCGTCAGGGTGTTGGCGAGCGCGGCCCCGTCCATATTCGCCAGCTCCAGCATGCCGGTGACCACGCCCGCTACCGTTTCGTGCTTGACGTCTTTCACGATCGACTGAGGGAGCTGCGTCGTGCAGAGCTCAGTGACCAGCCCCTGCGCGTTCGGTCCCGGCAGCTGCACGCTGGTGTTGTGACCGACTGCCCACTCGTACTTGTCCCGAAACAACAGCGCGAGCACGCGCTGGTCGTCGCTACTGGAGCCTTCACCATGGCGATTCGGCCGCGCCACGAACCCCCGCGCGTACCGCAGGGTGAAAGCGACCTGGAAAGCGAAGTTAATATCGCGATCGTGCTCCAAAGCCGTTCGGTCGTTGACCAAGAACACGCTGAGCACCCGGGTCCCGGGTGAGAGCCCGTCCATATCTGTCGTGCGCAGCTCACCCCGAATACAAAGCCCGGTGCTTTCAGGCCAGCGAACGCCGGTCTTCCCGGCGAGAACTTTGGCGTCCAAGGGCACGCGCACCGTGCCCGCTTCTTGACTCGATGTACAAGTGGATCTGGTCCTGGAATATGGCGAAGAGCTATTCGGTTGCGGCAGCGCGCGAAATTGGATGAGCTGATCGGTCAGGTAGAATCGGGCAACGACGTTGAGCTAACGCGGCGAGGCAAGAAGGTTGCGGTGCTGCTGTCAACGGCGAACTACGCGCGCTTGAGTGGTATCAGCGTGGCCTTCATGACTGCCTTCGACAAGTTATTTCTAGAGAACGATATGCGCGAGATCGGTGTTGCGCCAGGCTGGGTCGAATAGCTTAGGGACAGGACGCCTGGGAGGGGCGTGAATCTGTGACTCGCTTCCTCTTAGACTGGCCGAAGTATTCGTCGAACTCTTGCGACCCGTAACGCTAGGGTTGGGTGCCATGAACGATGTGCAAGATCTCCTGGGCCAAGTACTTCCGATTGCGCTGCCGACCGGTGTACTCACGCACAATGCCCGCTTCTTGGAGCTTCCTGAGGTGAGCCGACGCCGTGGGCGTTGTTACCGATACGAGGTGTTCGACCCGTTTGATGGTCAGTAGCGGATACTCAAATAGCGCGTCAATCAGCGGCAAGCACGCGGCAGGCCACTTCTTGTCCTGGGCAACCCGATGATATGCTGTTCGCAACTTGAATAGTCGGTCCGCCATGTCCAGCGCGCTTCGGACGCTTTCGTTAATTGCCGTGAGAAAGAACGCGATCCACTCTGTGAACTCGCCGCGTTGACTCACTGCCAACATCAGGTCGTAGTAATCTCTCCTCCGCTGTTCGAAGAAGCCGCTCAGATAGAGTGGTGGATCAGCGGGTTCGTCGCTCTTCAGTAGAAGGGGGATCAGGATGCGCCCAACACGACCGTTTCCGTCGCGAAATGGGTGGATCGTTTCAAACTGGTAGTGAATGAGGGCAATACGCACTAGCCGAACTAGAGACCGTTGATCCGGATCTACGTGGATGTAACGCTCAAGGGCCGCGATTAGATCTGGGACCTGGGCTGGTGGCGGCGGTACGAAGCGCGCGTCTCGAGGATCTTGGGTCCTGCCGATGAAGTTCTGGATATCCCGGAACTCACCAGGGTGTTGGTCACCGCCGCGAACGCCCCGAAGCAGGCGCTCATGTATTCCGCGAATCAGTCGCGACGAGACAGGCAACGAGGAAAGCTGCGTCAACGCCCAGTCCAGCGCCACCATGTAGTTCTGTACCTCGCTCGTATCACCATTCGCTTCAGCGCCTCCTTCGGGCTCGTCTTCGTCTTCGAAGATGACTAGTTGTTCCGGCGTCGTGAACGTGCCCTCGATCCGACTCGACTCGATCGCTTCGCGGCGCTGCAATGGGCGGCCAACGAGGTGGGGGTTGATAGGGTTGCCACCGCCGACTAAGAGCCCTCCAAGACGACCGATGGCCCTCTCGGCTTCGCTGGCGAGGATCATGACCCGAGGGGGCAAAACCAACGTCTCCAGAAGTGGATGGGGCACAAATGTAAGCAATCCACCGGCTCCCGCGACCAGTTCTCCAGGAAAAGGCTCTTTGAATTCAGAGGCTTGCATGGTTAGTTAAGGAGACTTTACTCCAACGAGCGTCAGTTAAAAATAGGGGGTTATACTTTACTAACTCGGGCAGGGGCCAGTGCCTTGAGCACCCGGTCCCATGGCTGACCCGAGCCCAGCACTACCCTTCGAGATGCTTTCAGCGTCACCCTTCGGCGCGACTGACGCGCGACTGCGACCCGGATTCTCCACCCACGATAGCCCACTCGATGTCCCTCAGGTCGAGCTCGTTGAGCGGCCCCGGTAGCGGTTCGAGCGACTAAAACTTGGTCTGTGCCGCGGTCGAACGCGGCGCATCAATACGCGTCCGGTACTTGTCGCTCTCGACGCTGACGCCCATCCAGATGTTTGGCGCCCACTTACCGGAGCCTTGGGACATCGGCGAAGCTTCTTTAGCAGGTCGTTTGCAATGGGGAGGGGTGGGGGGGGTCGCGGTTTGACCCGCACGGGCAGAACCACTTTCATGGTTGAGCGTAACGGCCTCGGAGCGGAGAGTGGGCAAATGAGCTCCGCGGGTGCTCTGCTGACTTGGGGACGCACGATCTCACAACAAGTCATTCGCCCTCCAGGGCCGTCGAGTTGGCGGTGCTGGCTGTGAGCGCCCGCTTGATCGCCTCAAGCATCTCCTGCCCCTCGGGCGGAAATTCGGAAGCAACGTCGAAGAGGCGCAGAACTGCAAGTTCGTCGCCAAACAAAGTGCGTGTCCCTTCTGCGGCAAACTTGTAGCTTGTCCGTTCTACCCCACCCGTCCGTAGGAAACCGTCCGGCGTGGAGACCAGCGCGGCTAGCTGGGGCAACATGACTGAGGGGGACTCTCTACAGGCGTCGATAATGGTGGAAGCAATGCGGCCCCAGTTCCGAAAAGGAACCCCCTTTGACGGCCTGTTGTTCATCCGTTGCGAGCCCCAGACTACTCGGGAAAGCGTCCACATTGGAGCGCCGTCGAGCGCAGCCGCGAGGGCAGCCGGCTGCTCGGCGTAGTGCCGAACAAGGAGTTTCCACAGTCGTTTGCGCGCCACGCCCGCGAGCTTTCTTGCCTCTGGGCTATCGTTCCCGCTCCAATCACCGTTCTCCCCACGTATCAATACGAAAAAGTGCTCCAGCTGGTGCGTCAGATGTAGGTTCGTGATCCCCTCTTCGAATGCGCACAGCAGCTCCCGGCAGATGGCTCTTGGCGAAGGCGGACTTGGACGCTGCCTGTCGCGGATCATTCGCCACAACGGGATCATCCCCGGAGGGTGTCTGGCGAAACCTTCATCGGGGTTCTGCCATCGGCTGGGACTTTCCGACCTTCGTCGTTTCACGAGAGGAACAAGAAGCCCAAGCAGGCGCTCAGCGGACACGAGGTGGGCGAAGTCCTCTACCTGCTCACTCTGCTTGGTT
>JBDKJZ010000426.1:0-5325 GCA_039796375.1 Pseudomonadota bacterium | reverse complement strand
CGGTTGTCCGCCTGAAGCATCTCATGGAAGACCCGTGAGAAGGCGCGGACCGTCTCACCCAGATCTTCGCGGGCTGAGCTCACGGAAGTGTATTCGCCTTGGCGGTGTTCGCGAAAAAAGCTGAGCAGTCCCGACCAGTCCACGCGCAGAGGCTCCGAGCCATCTTGCAGTTTTGCGCGACGTCCTGGGGCGGCGCCCAATGCGCGCGCGGACCAATCCGAACAGCTCTGCCGCGTCTCTCGGGCGCTGGCGTGCTCAGTGTCAAACGCAAACTTGGCGTAGAGGGTTAGCAGCTCGGCGATGGACTCCGACGCTGACCGATGCTCCTCCGCCGTGGGCGGCGTCGATTGGAGGAGCCCGCTTGGCGGGGCCGAGGTGCGCGTCCAGAACATTGCGATTGTGAGAGCCCCCTTCCACCGAACGGCAGGAGCACGGTTTCCTTGAGATCCCGCGGACCGCGTCGCTACAGGTGGCCGCAAAAATCGCGGATCTTTTCGAGAATCTCGGCTTCCAGTTGGGCTTGAGTTGTCCCCGATTCGCGCAGGTAGGTCTTCGTCGCGAGCAGGGAGTGATCCCCCGACGGAACGACGTGTAGCGAGTTCGGCGCCGTCATGCGCTCTCGAACCGCCGTGAGTTGATCGAGGGGGCAGAGCGAGTCGCGGGTTCCTTGGACGAACAGCGCTGGCACCGTCAACGCCACCAACGCCCCATCGCGCAGCGACTGAGCCTTCCCTACCCCCCGCAGGGGGTAACCTAGGCAGATGACCGCCGCTACCGGCGCGTCCAGGGAGAGATGGCAACCCACCCGACCCCCCATACTCTTGCCGATGAGCACCACGGGACCGGACTGGTGAGCCGTGTCAGCCAATAGGGCCGCGAGCTCCCCGCGGTGGGTAGCCAGCAGCGTCGGCAATCTGTCTGGCGCGCGCTTCTGCGCTCTCATGTACGCGTAGTCAAAGCGACGAACAGTGCCGATTGACGCAAGGGCGCTCGCGTAGCGCTCCATCCACGGCGAGGTCGAGGCCGCCCCGGCACCCGGCGCGAATAGGAAACGCGGCGATATCACTTGGGCAGACCCTTAGCCATGTTCGAGCCGGCCATGTTTGAGCCGGCCACCTTCAAGCTATCGAGCGGCCCGCCGCGGTGCGGGCGGTTTCTTCAGGGTGGGCGCGGCAGCAGCCGTCTTCGTCCGACGAGCACGTCCGCCGCGGTCATTGGCGCTTAGGGTGCGGGGCTTCGCGACCCCCACAGGTTTTTCAATCGCGTCGGCTCGCGGTTTGCGCGCTGGCTTGGCGGCAGCTGGCTTGGCGGCAGCTGGCTTGGCGGCAGCTGGCTTGGCGGCAGCTGGCTTGGCGGCAGCTGGTTTGCGGCTGTTCGATTTCTTCGCGACCGAAGCTTTGCGTAATGCTTGAGCTTCGCGCTTCAGAAGCCTCTTCAGCTGACCTGCATCTACCACCCAACCGCGGCACGTCGCGGCGCCACACTTGCACCGAATGGCCGCGAACTCGGGCCACGAATAGTCGATCGTCACCTGGTCGCCGGGGCGAATCGTCTTCGTTGCGTAGACCCACATCGTCGACGGAATCTTTGGGTCGCCGGACTCAACCTCCACCAGCTCTGCGTTGGGTTCACAGCAGTGATTCAAAAAGCGAAAAGGCGCGGAAGGTTCCAGGACGGTGTTCTTGCCGAAGTCCATCGCGTAGTCTTCGTCATAGTCCTCGTCGGCCGAGAGCACCTTGCCGCGAACGGGTCCGATCGCTTGACTCTTTCTGAAGCGCGTCTTCGCGAATACGCCCTTGCCAACTGGAGTTTTACGAATGCTGAGAGCGAGCGCCGAGGTACTCATGAATAGCGTTGGCCTTAGTCGGTTGACCTGCGAAGCACAAGACTGGTCAGAGAATTTTCAGTCACGATCACGGGCTCGCGTTTCAGTCTCTCCATGCTGAATATGTTGCAGCCATCGGCAGCTGTGACCCGTTCGTCCACCGCGAAGCCGCAGCTTGCCAACGCCCAAACGACGACGCTTCGCGGATCGGCGCCCAGCTCCCTCAGGCGAGCTAAGCTGAGCGAATGCTCGCGCTTCGCGAGCCGCTTGCCCTCCGCGTCCAGGACCAGCGGGACGTGGAAATAGCTTGGCTGCCTATACCCCAGCGCTCTCCCGAGTGCGATCTGTCGCGGAGTACTTGCGAGTAGGTCATCGCCCCGAACGACTTCGGTCACGCCTTGCTCGGCGTCGTCGACGACCACGGCAAGCTGGTACGCGGGCAGCTTGTCACGCCGAAGGATCAAAAAGTCGCCCGCAGTCTGCGCCAGGTGCTCCGTGAAGGAACCGCAGATCTCGTCCGCGAACTCCACGACGACGTCCGGTGATCGAAAGCGAAGTCCAGCAGGCTTTCCGGTTTGCAGCTCAGCTGCCTCGAGGTTTGGGTATTTGCCCGCACAAGTTCGGGGATAGGGCGGACCGTGTTCATGAGCGTGTGGGGCAGACAACGCGTTCTGAACTTCTTTTCTTGAGCAAACGCACGCATAGGCGTTCCCCGAGGCGGCTAGCTCGTGCGCTTTCTCGACCAGTCGTCGAAGCCCCGTTGACTGCACGTAGGCGGGGCCGTCCCAATCCAGGCCGAGCCACGTCAGGTCGCGTCGCACGCCATCCAAATACTTTGGAGCGGCACGCTCTCCGTCGAGATCTTCGAGTCTCAATACGATCCGCCCGCCTCGGCTCCTCGCGTGCCACCACGCGATTAGAAAGCTGCGAGCGTGACCTAGGTGCAGATCTCCCGTAGGACTCGGAGCTAGCCTGCCTACCGGGGAAGGGGACGGGGTCGCCATCATTTGTTACGCTCCGTGGCATGCCACTCGTGACTCTGGAAACCCAAGCTCCAACACCGGCGCCCGCCGAACTCGCGGAGCTGCTTCGTCAGATCACAGCGAGCACGGCGGAGCACCTCAGTAAACCTGAGCACCTGATCATGGTGAGTTACAAGCATGCAGAGGCGATGACTCTCGCACAGAGCAGCGCTCCGTGCTGTTACCTGTCCGTGTTCGGAGTGGGCCAGTTCGACCCGGCCAGAATGAACGCCCTAAGTCAAGCCCTTTGTGAGCATATAGAAAGATGTCTCGATGTGTGCTCCGATCGAGTGTTCATCGTTTTCAACGAGGTAGAACGAACCCACTGGGCCGTCCGCGGCCGAACACTCGCATAGACCCCAGGGATCTGCGGCTCCGGACGACACGCGGGTTTTTTCCCAAGCCGCAAAAAAGAGTGCCTTGCCAGCGTCCAAGATTGTTACACACTGCCGCCTATGCGTTCCGCCGATTGGAATCCCTACTACGTACGTCGTGAACCCCAGAAGCCGCAGGACTTCGAAGAAGGGTACTGGAAGCAAGCGACCGATCCGGATGGCATCGCCAGGAGGCCGCTAGAGGAGTGGGAGCGGCGACTCGAGGACGTCAAGGACGAGCTCGCGCATATCAACAGCCTGTCACCGGGGCGCATTCTGGATGTGGGTTGCGGGCTAGGGGTGCTGCTGTCGGGGGTGGATAACGCTTGGGAGAAACACGGTGTGGAGCTGTCCGAATTCGGCGCGAAGCACGCGTCTGCGCATGGCACTATTCACGTTGGGGACTTAGCGAGCGCAGAGTATCCGGCGTCGTATTTTGACGTGGTGGTTCTCTATCATGTGATCGAGCACATGCGGAATCCGGAGGCCGAGCTTCGAGAAATCTTCCGGGTGCTGAAGCCCGGGGGAACCTTCGTCATCGCCACTCCCGATTTCGACAGCGCGTGCGCTCGGCGCTTCGGGGAGAACTACCGGCTCCTAAAGGACCAGACTCACATCAGCCTGTTCTCATCGGAATCGATGCTGCGCCTGCTGTGGGACCAGGGCTACTTTGTGGAGCGCACTGAGTACCCGTTTTTTGAGACGCGCCACTTCACTCCAGAAAACCTCGAGCGACTTCAGGATCTCGAGGAAGTTTCGCCGCCGTTCGTCGGCAACATCATGACCGTGTACTGCAAGAAACCAGTGCGCAGCGAGGCCACTGAGATCTTCGCCATCGCGAGCCGGACGGCTCACCGCGTCGCGATCGAGCAATCCGATGAAATCGACGCAACCAAGGAAATGCTTGAGCAGTTCGTGAAGCACGGAGGGCAGATTTACCTGAGCGGTGACGGAGCTTTCGACCACTCCTCGCGTTTACAGGCTGCCGGATTCCGCACTCGTTGTTGGGCAGATCCGGATAGACTGCCCGTAGGTATGTCTGAGGAAGATTTGCTTCTCGTGATCGCGACCGAGGAGGTGCCGCACGCTCTAATTGCCGCCGCGACGGCTCGAGGGATCCGCTCCGTGGCGGTGGTGGGGGAGCGTTGTGATGAGCCGGAAGCGAACGTCGTCATCCATATCCCCGCGGAAGACCCGCGCATCGTAGAGTTTGTCCAGTATTCGGTCACCTGCACTCTCTGCCTAGTGACCGAGAACCCGGCTGTCGAAATTCCACCGGGCTTCGACCTGCGAGACAACGCGGCCGAGTAAGGGAAGCGTTACTCGACGCCCTCCAGAGGGGGCGTCGAGTTCGTGTGTCACGAGCCCAGCGCCATCACTTCTCAGCGACGATGTAGACGATCCAGCTGGGTTGATTCGTCGCCGTCTTCTTCGCGCGGTACACGTCGTCGTCATCTTCCCAGTACACGAGGACGTTCTTAAACCCGGCCTCCAAGAGCAGCTCCTTGAGCTCAAGCAGGGACCAGAATCGCCAGTGATAGGTGAAGGCGTTCTTCAACTTCGTGCCGTCGGGGAACTCGAAGTGGATGTGGTTCGTGACGGTATTATTGATCGGATCGACCTTGTCCTGTTCCCACAGGTAAGTGAAGCCCTTGCACTTCCGAGGGTCGTCCGTGAGGCTCGGTTCGTGCGACTCGTAGCCGCCGTAGGCATCCAAGAAGAAGAGGCCATCTTTCACTAGGCCCTTTCGGACGCCCTGGAAGTACTTGAGCATCACGTCGCGCTCTTGAAAGTACCAGTAGCTGAAGTTGAAGGCGACGCAGACGTCGAAGGCCCCGGGGATCGCGGAGCGGACGTCCTTGGTGAGCAACTGGATGCGTTCACCCGGCTCGCCGATCTTTGCGAGGTTGTTCTTGATGCCCCAGTCCAAGACGCTCTGGTCAATATCGACCCCCAGCGCCGTCCGTCCCTGCTTACTCTCGACCCACTCTGCGCAAAGTAGCGCGGTCCCGCAGAAATCTTCACGCAGAGACAGCGGCGGGCGCTCGCGGAGCTTCTTGAAGATACGCGTGAGCAGCTCCACTTCGTACTCGGGCGCCTGAAC
>JBDKJZ010000425.1:0-5327 GCA_039796375.1 Pseudomonadota bacterium | reverse complement strand
ACATGCCCGGCGCCCGTTCATTCAACCCGTCACTGTGGAACACTTCCCGCGGGACCCAACTGCTGCAGTGCCTGATCCCACGACAGGACGTTTTGATCAGCACGCTGCAGGCAGATGAGCCAGCACGACGGCCTGAGGCCGCGCGTCACGAGTGGGTCGCGGCTGCGAGTTTCGACGCGTGTTTTAGAGCCCGATGTCCGAACTGCGGGGTCGTGCGCGAGTACGACACTCAGGGCGAGCACGCCTGGGTCACCTACAGCACCTACGGCGAACTGCTCGCCCACGGGCGCCTGGGCCACGTCGCTGAACCCGAGTGCATCCCGGTCAGCGAATCCCGTCCCAAAGACTGGGACATCCTGGGGCTCTGATGGGCGCGGGTCTGGTCCGATTCGGGATACTTACCCCGGACAGCGAGAGCCAGCCTGCTGGGGAGCCGCACAAGCAATCTGCTCGCGATTTTCGCCAGAACCGCTATCTTCAAAAGCGCATGCGGGTGCTGGTCATAGACGACGACGACGTCGCTCGAGAGATGATCTCCCAAATCTTGAGAGACGCAGGCCACGAGGTGTTTGAGCTGTCGTCCGCGATGGGCGCGACCCAGGCGATCTTTCAGCATGATGTTGATGCAGTAGTCGTCGACGTCATGATGCCGACGATGGGCGGAGACAAGCTGGCGAAGATGCTACGGGGCTCGAACAAGGGCGAGCGGCTGTGGGTGGTGCTGGTCTCCAGTCAGAATGAGGCGGAGCTTCGGCGTCTAGCGGTGGAGGCGCACGCCGACGCCACGGTGAGCAAGCACGCAATTCATAGCCAGTTGCGCGACGCGATGAACCGCGGCGCGTGGCGCAGTCCCTAACTCAGCCGTCGCGCTGCGGCTCATCGCTCGGGAGTTGTGACAGAGTGCGCGACGCGCCAAGAGGCACTCTTCGCAGTCCTCAGCCGCCGATATACGACATCTCGATCTTGGGGAGGCTACGCGTATTTTCTGTACGCAGCGCGCTATAGCGATCGCTCCGCTGCGCCCAAAGTGCCCGCAATAGCTCTGTCACCTGGGCGTCACTTGAGCCATCCCGCAGCGTCGCTCGCAGGTCAGTACCGTGGCTAGAGAACAAACACAGGTGAAGCTGTCCGTTCGCGCTCAAGCGAGCGCGGGTGCAACTTGAGCAAAAGGGCTCAGTCACCGAAGCAATGACCCCCACTTCGCCTGTGCCATCCTGGTAACGGTAGCGCCGAGCGACCTCGCCCGAATAGTTCTCAGCAATCGGTTCCAGCGGAAACTCAGCGTCGATAGCCGCGATCATTTCCGAGGCACTGACCACTTGGTCCAAGCGCCAGCCGTTCGTGATCCCGACGTCCATGAACTCGATGAACCGCACCACATGGCCGCTGCCCTTAAAGTGCCGCGCGAGCTCGACCACGGAGTCCTGGTTGAAGCCGCGTCGAATCACCGCGTTGACCTTCACGCGCAGCCCCACACCCGACGCCGCGTCGATACCCGCGAGCACCTTCGAAACAGGGAAGTCCACGTCGTTGAGCGCGCGAAAAGTGGCGTCATCGAGCGAGTCCAAGCTCACCGTCACACGCCGTAGCCCCGCCTCAAACAGGGGTGCGGCGTGTTGAGCCAGCAGTGAGCCGTTGGTGGTTAACGCTATCTCCGCACCGAGCGGCGCGAGCATACGGATCAGACTCGGGAGCTCAGAACGCAGGAGCGGCTCACCCCCGGTGATCCGCAGCTTCCGTACGCCCAGACCGACAAATATACCCGCAAGCCGGGTGAGCTCCTCAAAGCTCAGTAGCTCGGGCCGGGGAAGGAACTGAAAGCCAGGACCGAATGACGCCTTCGGCATGCAGTAGTTGCAGCGGAAATTGCAGCGGTCGGTCACGGAGATGCGCAGATCGTGCAGCGGGCGTCCCCGCGAATCGAGCAGCGTCGTTGAAGCGTCGCTCACTTGCTTCGTCGCCCCGCGTCGCTGTAGCTGTGCGCCTCAGCGCGCCTGTGCCTGCGCTTGCCCACACAGCCGAAGCAGCAGCACGAGCGAGTTTCTGTCGACGTGGACTTCCGGCTGGAGCTCAGTGCGCAATTGAACGTGGACATCATGCTCAGTCTTCAGTAGCGCAAGCTGTGTTTCCAGGCGGTTTTGCGTTTTCGCGAGAGCCGCCGCTAGCTCTAGGGAGAGCTTTTTCAGGGGAAAAAGGCGCAACTAGAGGATTGAGCCATACTGCGGCGCGGCCCGTCGCCTGCGTCATTAGCTGGATCTCTTCGGGGGTCAAGCAGACATAGGGTATTCCAGTGCGCCAGGCAACGCTTGGTCGAGTTGCCGAACGACGTCGCAGCAGCCCCGGCTGATTTTCTCGCGCAGCACAAAACACCGAAGGGCGGCCAGTGTGGCCACCCTTCGGTGTTTCCCTATTGGGAGCGCTTGAACGCTACCGGGAGGTACGGATTATGGGCAGTTGGTGCCAGCGCTACCGGTACCCGACGGGGTGGTGGTCGACGACGTGATGTACAGCTTGTCGATCTTCAGACCATTTTCGCGGTTACACACCTGGAGCGTATTGCTCCCAGACGTCAACGTTGCGTCCGAGGAGTACTTGCCCCATGCCCAGGCCGCCGCTACCGGGAGAACAGGGTTCATCGTGACCCAGCTGCCACCGTTGACGCGGTAGAACACCGAGTTGTCGTTGCCCGTGTTGTTGTTGTGAGCGCGGAACCACACCTTGTGCGCGCCAGCTGCTGCCGGAGTGAACACGTAGCTCACGCTGTCCGTACAGGGAGGGGTGGCCGCGGTCGTGTCGGCGATGCTCTCCAGATAGCCCGTCCCTGAGTAGCCGGAGGTAGCGGTCCGCGTTGTGGTGTAGCCACCCACCTTGGAGGAGCCGCACTCAGCCTCGAGCCAAATGTTGGCGGAACCGCTGCCACCGCTGCAACCGCACACGCTGGTACCGCAGTAACACACGCCGCCTTCGCTGCTCCTACAGTCGTTGGATCCGGCATAGAGGGTGCCGCATTGACTATCGGTGGTGCACTGGCCCTGGAAGTTCGCCGGACCGCAGCTTCCGCCGCAGGCGGAGCAAGGTCCGCCGCAGTCCGTGCCAGTCTCACCTTGGTTTTGAATGCCGTCGGAGCAGGTTGCAGCGGGCGGGCTGCCACCGCCAGACCCGTTGTCGAAGCGAGTAAAGAAGGTCAAAATGTCGCTTGCAATCGCGGCCTGCCCAGTGATTTCGAACAGCTCGTTAGTGTCGCTGAAGTCGATCTTGTTGGACTGGGTACCATAGTACACTGTCCCCAGCGGGTTGTTGTAGGCCCACACTGCCTGCCACTTAGTGGCGTAGCTACTCGTGAGTGACGCATTGTAGAAGTTCCTGGTTTCTGAGCCCGTCCCTGAGCCACTGGAACCCGTAGTGCCATCTGAAGTGGACTCGGTGCCGTAGGTCCCGGTCTGTGCTTCATTCATGTAGTCGATGCCGGGGAACGCGGATTCGAGAGCCGTCTCGGCGTTGGAGCCTTGGTTTGACCACGCATTGACTTCGTTGAAAAGGGAGTGCTGAACGACGTGCACTCCGGCGCCATTGAAGCTAGCGTTGAGCGCTTTGATTCGGTGTAGCACGTCTAGCGTGAACACCGACTGCCCACCTTCGGCGACGTACACGTGTTTACCCGCGTCGAGGAAGGTCTTCCAGTACGCTGCGACGTCCTGCACTTCGGGCGATGCCGTATCGAGTGTATAGTTGTTGTCGCCACGGTGGGCTGTCCACCAAGCGGTCCTGGCAGCTGTCCCATGCAAGTCGATCCAGCCGTTGGTGATGGAACCACAGACCTGGGTTGAAGGATTACACTTGGATCCCCAAACGGCATTGGCGACGTTCTCGATCTTGTAGTTTTCGCAGCCGTTGGAGGCCGGGCAAACGCGATTATAGACAGTTTCCGTACCACTGCTGCCTGTGATTTGGTTTCCTGCTGCGCCATGCACCACGCTAACTTTTTGGATGGCGAGCTTGTCCACCATCATCTTTGCGGCACCCTGACAGGTGCCGTCGTCTCGGTCCGACATGTTGTCGTAGTGCAACGCTAGCAAATCGTTGTTCTTGTCGAACGCCTTGGTTAGCGCGGACTCGGTTTGACCGAACTCGGTCCGTTCTTCGGCGGTCGGTTCGGCGTCGTAAGCACAGCCGGCAAGCAGCCCAAGAGGCAGTGTAGTCAAGAGACCGAGAAGGTGCATGGATTGTTTATTCATTGAGGCTTTCACGGTGAGATGGTGAGGAACTGGATTGAAGGAATGTTCAATCAGCGGCGAGTTGTCATGATGGCTTGGAAAATACCGCACGCAAGCGAACTCGTCAGCGCTCTGACGCGCTGTCTGCATCACTGGAATCGCTGCGCCGATTTGAACCGAGCGACGTTGTATGCGCCCTTAACAATGCCTCACTCTGAACCGGCACCCGCCGCCTCACTTGTGGGTTTGCACATTTTGAGCTCTCTCAGTTGGGGATCCCGAACGACGTCGCAAGAGCCCCCGCTGAGTTTATCGCGCAGCACAAAAACACCGAAGGGCAGCCAGCTTGGCCACCCTTCGGTGTTTCCCTTCTCAGCAGCGCCTGAACGCTACCTGTACGCTAGGGGTTATGGGCAGTTCGTGCCGGCATTGCCCGTGCCGCTCGGCGTGGTGGCGGACGTGGTGAGGTAGAGCTTGTCCATCTTCAGGCCGTTTTCGCGGTTCCAGACCGAGATGGTGTTGGCGCCTGCGGCGAGACTCAGGTTGGTGCCGCCCTTCTTCCAAACCCAGCCGGTGTCACTGTAGTTGTTCATGGTGTTCGCCGGGGTACCCGTGCCTAGGCCATAGAACCACGAATCATCATTGGTCGTGGCATTGACGTTGACGCGGAACCAGATGTTGTACGAGCCAGCCGTCATGCCGCTGAGCACATAGGTGGCCTTGTCAACGCTGCTACCAGCGCTGGTTGTGTCGCCCACGTTCAAGATGTAACCCGTTCCACTGTATCCACTAACTGCGGTCTGCGTCGTGCTGTAGCCGCCGACCTTCGTGCTGGCGCACTCTGCTTCTAGCCATTTGTCGCCGCCACCGCCGCAAGCTGTACATGGCCCACCGCAGTCCGTGCCGGTCTCACTCTGGTTTTGGATGCCGTCGGAGCAGGTTGCCGCGGGGCTGCCCCCGCCAGACCCGTTGTCGAAGCGGGTAAAGAAGGTCAACATGTCGCTTGCAATCGCGGTCTGCCCAGTGATTTCGAAGATCTCGTTAGTGTCGCTGAAGTCGATCTTATTGGACTGGGTACCATAGTACACTGTCCCCAGCGGGTTGTTGTAGGCC
>JBDKJZ010000424.1:0-5347 GCA_039796375.1 Pseudomonadota bacterium | reverse complement strand
CACGCTAAAGACCAGCGCCTGACCCCAGTACTCGACACCGAGCGAACCCAACCCCATCAGCGCGAGTTCACCACCGAGCTGCTCGACCAACTCCTCAGTCGAGCACCGTTCGATCCCGGTGCCCAAGCGCTCGGCCACGCGACGCCCCAACTCAGTCCCAATGGAGGCCCCAAAACTCTGTCGGGCCTCTGCGCCCAAGTCCTGGCAGAGGTGCAGCAGCGCCTCCGCCGGCAAGATCACCAGGGCGGAGACCCCTGCAGTGCTGACGCGCCCGCGCGCTAGGTCAAAGCGCAACGCGCCACTCATGTTGAAGGAGTCTGCCATACTGCCACAGGCTTTCTGCGAGTCAGAAGTATAGGCCTTGAGGACACAATACTGTCAAAGTCTTGCGACTCTTTAGCTTGAGCCTATGGCCATCTCCTTCTCACCTCCCGCGAAGCGGCGCTTCGGCAAGCAACTAAGTACCTACATTTGCGCTTTAGTCGCCGGCGGCTCACTGAGCGCGGCCGCCCTCGGGGCAGGTGAGGTGCCCGGTATCCTGTTCAGCGGCGGAGCGTCGGCACCCGAGAAGCCACCCGTCGAAATCGACGCGGACCTCCCCCGCGGCGCCGAAATTCGCTTCGTTTCTCGACCGAGCACGAGTTTTAGCGCGTGCGCTGCCAACCGCCCTGTATGCGTGCACGGCCCGACCACAGCGAGCGTCAGCGCAGCCCTGGAGATGCTCGAAGCGGCCTGGACTGGTTGGGTTCACGTGTTGAACCTGCCGCAGCCGCAAAGCGATCACGCCCTGGGAGCCGGACCCGAGCTGGACTGGTACTTGGTCGAGGACCCACCCACCGGCTTCTATCTGGATTCCGCGCGCGCTCTCTCAGACCGCGGGATCGGGTTCTGTACGAGCAGTCCCACTCAGCTTGACCTACACTATGCCACCCGATGCCTCGCTCAAGCTGCCAGCTACGGCATGGACGCAGCCGAGACCCCCGCGCTTCACGAAGCGTACGGGGCCTACGCGGCCTCGCTGCTCGCGGGCCCTAGCGCTTCCACCCGGGAGCACATCGATGCTGTCCAAGCGACCCCCCACGTGAATCCGCTTGGACGTGAGCACAACGAGCACTCAGCCGCAGGCGCGCTTTGGTTGGCGTATCTGGATCAAGCGGTCGCGCGCTCGGCTCCCGGCGTGCTCCCCACTGCACTGTTTCAACTCTCCCACGCCTTTTCTGTAACCAACTCTACGCGCTGGAACAATGAACCCGACAGCTTCGACGTCCTGCGTCGAGCTTTCAACGAAGATCCCCAGCGCTTCGCCGAGTTCCTGAGCCAGTTTGCTATCGCGAGGGCATTTCTTGGGGACCGCGACGATGGTACGCACCCGCCTGGTCTAGCTTGGCTCGAAGCCAGCGGCCGTGTTCACTTTGACTGGCATCTAAGCTACTCGACCTTACCTCGAAATGTGGCCAGCCCAAGGCCGCTGGAGCCGTTGGGCTCTAGCTACGTATGGCTTGAGCTGGATGACGTTCCGCTCGGAGCGCGCCTGGCTTTCCGCGCCCAATGGGAGGAGCCAGCGCGCTTCAAGTGGTTGGTCGTCTCGGTTGACCGCGACGGGCGAGAAATGAAGCGCTGGGACGTCCCGTATCTTGAAAAGGGCACGCAGCTCGAGAAAACCCTGATGGGTTTCGAAGGCGCCGCAGGCTTGATATTCATCGCCATGAACCTAGATGGCGTGGACGTTCTCCACCCCTATGATCCAGACTTCGAACCCTGGGAGCCCCACGGGTACACTCTATATATCACCCAGCTGAACACCCCAAGCAGCCAGCCGAGCGCACCGTAGCCGGCGCCAATCCCCCGAATAGCTCTCGGCTCCGAGACTGCGCACCCGCCGCGCAAAACCAAGCCGCCAGCGAAGACTCCGTGATCGACCGCGATTGGCAACGAAACACTTCGCAGCTGCACACCCCGGTACAGCACATTCACCTGCAACCGTTCACCGCCCTTCCCGTTCTCGGCCGCAACCGCAAACTCAAACAAGCCGGGTGCTGCTCGCCTCAAGGGCTCAAGCGTCCTACCGTTCTTCACCTGAAGCTGCAAGTCTTCGACTGTCGCATCGGCGAGTTCATCGCCCGCGTCACGTAGCTGCAGCAGCCCACTCACGCGCGCTTTGGACGACGGTCGAAGAAACTCTTCGGCGAGCGTGACGCGGGACCGCGTAGCGCTGGGCTCAGGCAGCTTCGTCTCGCTTTGCCGTGCGGCAAGCGCGCGCGCACTTTTTGCGATGTTCAGCACCCCCGCGCCCGCCTGGGTCCGCGTCGACAATAGTCCCGCTGCTGCGCCGCCAAGGTCGACATCGCTCGCGCCCGCTTGCAGAAGCCGCCGCAGCTCCTTCGCCGTCAGGTGCGGCTCTTGCTCCAAGAGGAGCGCCGCCGCCCCGGTGACCATCGGAGCCGCCATACTCGTCCCGAGCGCTACGCCGTGCCGATCGTCGACTACCGCACACCCAAAGTCTTCACACAGCGCTGAGAAACCGAAAACACTGTTCGCGTTCAATCCTGCTGGGTCTGCCGCGCCAGCCATTGCGCCCACCACCGCCAACCCCGGAGCGACCAAGTCAGGCTTGATACCGCCCAAACCATTGGGACCAGCAGCGCTGAAGAACGCCAGCGAATTGAGTTGGCTGTCAAAGTCGGGTGTCCCCAAGTTCACTTCGACCGTTTCGCCTTCACGCCCCCTCCAGGTCAGGCGGTTCAGGGTAGCGCCGACCGCGATGAGTTCCTCGGTATC
This sequence comes from Pseudomonadota bacterium, assembly GCA_039796375.1. Taxonomy (GTDB): domain Bacteria; phylum Myxococcota_A; class Polyangia; order Polyangiales; family Polyangiaceae; genus SZUA-265. The sequence continues at coordinate 2,569 of JBDKJZ010000424.1, read as the reverse complement.
GGCGGGAATGTTGATGGTTCCCGAACGAGTGGCTCCCGAAAACAAGACGCCAGACGTTCCGCTCGAGCCGCCAAACACCCCTTCCGACTGAAGCCACAGCTTGGCTTCACCCTCGCCTTCAAGGCGCAGCGCAAACACACTCCCCAGATCAAACGACCCGTCGATCACCACGGCCGCTGCATAGTCTCGGACTTCGCCAATACCCAGCGACGCTTCCAAGCCGTTCAGCACACTTACGGTCAGTTTCTCATTCGAGACGGACTGCGCCTGGCCACGCGGAACTGGGGCCAGCGCGACAACGCCGCCGTCCACCTCAACGCCTACGCGAACGGAGTCTCCTTCTTTGAACGACAACCAGACAAAAACGCTACCGAACTGAACCCCCTTCCCACTTGGAATTAGGATGGGGACGCGCTGTGAAGTCCCCATCGGAATGTGCACATTCGTGTGGATCCCCCGGGGCGAAGGGTATGCCGGATCCGAACTGGGGCTCAACGTCGCGCTGTTGCCTGCCGCCACAACAATCGCCCTACCCAACCCAGCGTTCTCCTCGTCGAGCATATCGACCAACGCGAGCCCGGCCGCCGAAGCGCCATCGTGCGGCCCAAAGTCGCCTCCGAGGCTCATGTTCACCACGACCGGCATTGCTAACTCTTTCGCCCGGTCGAAGACAAAACGTGCAGCGACGAGCACGTCTGCGTCGCTGACGCTCGCGTTAGTTTGCGCAACCTGAGCGATAATCAGCGTCGCTTCTGGGGCAACCCCCGCGTAGCGTGGGTTCGACGCCCCATTGCCGGCCGCGATCGATGCGACGTGCGTCCCATGACCTAGCATGTCCTTGGGTACACGGACCCTGACGCCGCTCGGTGTGCGGAGCCCGTCACTCGTGAGCAAACTGTCTATTTGGACGGCACTCAGCACCCCGCAGCGCAGCAGCTTCGACCCACAGCCCAACGCTCGCTCGAGCTCCGGAAAGAACCCGTATGGCCCCGCACCGAACTCGAGCAACCAGGCAACCCGGGTGGTGCCATCCGCGTTTCTCAGGTCGGGGTGACCCACGTCCACGCCGCTATCGATAACCCCAATTGCCACCCCGCTCCCAGTGCCCGCGACGCCGCGTCCACTCACAAACGACTTGTGCTCATCAAGCCTGACGGTCGCCCGAGCGTGGTCCATCAAGAGGCGCTTCGGCGGACCCCAGAATAGCTCCGCGTCGGTCCCATCAAAAGAGCCTACTGGGTCAGCCCACAACCCGTAGCGGGGCCCCAAACGAACGAGCCCCCCTGAAGGACGTCCCTCCCCCTCCAGCCGCTGAGCATCACGCTCAGTCTGCCGCACGAGGAGCGGCCGCTGGTGCGAGGTGCGCACCAGCTGTTCGACGATTTCCGGCTGCTGCTGCCGTAGCGTGCTGACTTCGATCTCCGCCCAGACCCTGGCGGACCAACCGAGGACCGCGGACAAGCAGCCAAACGATGCGTACGTTAAAGGACGCATCACATGGGCATGATCAAGTGCTTGCGCGCGACCTGGCTGCGCGTTCGCCGCCGATAAAGATCGAAGCGCTTAACGAGCTCAGGTCGAAGGCTCTCAAACGGCACCAGCGCGTCGACCGCGAGTTCACTAGCCAGCTTCTTGAGGTCCACGTCCTCGCGATACGCGTCCCGAAGTTGGGCAACGAGCGCCTCCCGCAGGTCCACTGGCGCTTCCTGGATCTTGTTGTAGTAGACCGCGTTGACAGCGGCTTGAGGCCCCATGACCGCAATCGCAGCGCTCGGCAGCGCTAGGGTCGCGTCCGGGTCGAACGCGGGCCCGCACATGGCGTAGAGGCCAGCGCCGTACGCTTTCCGAACTACCACACAAATCTTCGGGACGCTGGCCATGCTGACCGCGGCAACCATCTTCGCGCCGGCTCGGATGATTCCCTGCTTCTCCACCTTCGACCCGATCATGAACCCGGGAACATCCGCGAGAAACAGCAGCGGAATGTTGAAAGCGTCGCACAGCTGCACGAATCTCGCGGCTTTATCGGCACTATCTACGAACAGCACACCACCCAAATACTTAGGCTGATTGGCCACGATGCCGACGACCTCGCCGTCAATCCGAGCCAGCCCAGTTATGAGCTCTTTGGCGAAGCGTGCCTTGAGTTCAAGGAAGCTCCCCTCGTCGACCACATGCTCTATCACCTCCCGCATGTCGAACGACTTGTTCTCATCCGCGACGATGACCTCCGACAGGGGCCGCAATCCGGGCTTCGGGGCGTGACCGGCCTCAACGGGGGGTGACACCGTGTTGTTCGCGGGAAAGTAGCTGAGGTAGCACTGCGCGAAGTGAATGGCCTCGGCCTCAGTCTGCACCAGTACGTCACCGCAGCCTGAGGTCGTGGTGTGCATCTTCGCACCCCCCATGTCCTCCAAGCTGACCTTTTCCCCGATCACCATCTCAGCCATGCGGGGCGAGCCCAGGTACATGCTTGCGTTGCCGGCGACCATGACGAGCACGTCGCAGAACGCCGGAATGTACGCGCCACCGGCCGCCGAAGGTCCGAACAGCAAACACACCTGCGGAA
>JBDKJZ010000423.1:0-5355 GCA_039796375.1 Pseudomonadota bacterium | reverse complement strand
GTTCGTCAAAGATCGGCTAAGCGAGGCTCGGCAGGCTGCAGTGAAGAGTGCCGGCGATCAGGTCAAGGCCCGGTACCGGCGGTTCGTTGCAGAGTTGGACGAGCATCTCAACAACGGTGAGAAGATCTTGATCGATATCACGGCGGCACAACGGAATCTGTTGGACGACGCTCTGAAGCAGGGCCAAGTGACGTCCGCTGAATCCAAGATCTACGGGGTGGTCAACCCCGATGAGGAACACGTTCTGTGGCCGTTCGACGGCGAGTTTTGGCGCGACGAACTAGGATTTTACCGCCAGGTGGTTCAGTCCGCCTGCGGGAGGTAATCATGAAGCAAGCGAATAAGCTGTCATTGTTGTTTTTTACTGCATCAATACTCGCAGTATTGGGCTCATGGGTGGTTCCCGGGTCCGCAGAAGCTGGCCAAATCGCCAAGGAGCGTGGCGCTGCCAAGTTGCAAACCGAGTGCATCGCGCCTTCGGCATACGCCAATCTGGAGGCGTGCCCGGGCGGTCCAAAGAAGTTTAGCGGTGCCGGTGGCCACAAGACGGCGTTCAGTTCTGCCCCGCCTCCCCGGGAACGCAACGCGAAGAAAGATTCGCTGGCTCCCAGAGATGCCCTGGAGAACATGGCTGCTGGGCAGCGTGACTCCCGTCAGACTCGCTTGAAGGCTCGCACGCGTGCGTTACTCATCAGCGAAATTGGCCAACTTGAGAGTCTCTTTCGCAAGACCGGAAAGAAGGATGGTGATCGCCCTCAGCTAGTGCGGCGCCTCGCCGAAGGCTACGTCGAGCTGGAGTCTGCTGCGAACCGAGACATGATCGAGGCCAATATCAAGGCCGACGACGCGAAGAACAAGAAACAGCGAAATACCTACGACGAGAGTAGGAAGGAAGCATCCAAGGCGAAGCAGATCCTCGAAGAGGCCCGTAAGAAGGCCATCTTGTTCTATCGAGTAATGAAGCGAGACTACCCTGACTACTCGAAGATCGACGAGGTACTGTATTACCTCGCCTATGAGTACGAGCAAGCAAATGAGCTCGACGACGCTCGCAAGGTGTATTTCGAGCTGATCGAACAAGCCCCAAAGAGCAAGTACGTACCCAACGCATACCTTGCTTTCGGTGAATTGTTTTTCAATGAAGCGATGGCTGATCCGTCCAAGTGGGCGTTCGCAGCGAGCGCCTATCAGAAGGTCACTGAGTACCCAGCGCCCGAAAACAAGGTCTGGGGCTACGCTCGGTACAAGTTGGCGTACGTCTACTGGAACAGCGGCGAGTACGCAAAGTCCATCGAGGAATTCAAAGAGGTTATCGAATATGGTAACCAGTATCCGAAGTTGCCCAACGCGACCCAGCTGCAAAAGGCTGCTCGCAGGGATCTAGTTCCCGTCTATGCGATCGCCGGCAAGCCCGATCGAGCTTACAACTTCTTCAAGCCGCTCAGCGGTGACAAGGGCGGCGAAAATGAGGCAACCCTTGACCTGATGAATGAACTGGGTCTCGCCTACGTCGATACCGGTCACTACCCGGAAGGCATCCGGCTCTACCAGGACCTGATGACCCGCGATCAAGGGGACCGCTTCTGCACCTATCAGACTCAGATCACCTACGCGACCCAGGCGCTCAAGGCTGGCGACAAGGATGCTGTCAAGAAGGAGTTAGAGAAGCAGCTCCAGGTCCGGGCTCAGTTTGCCAAGGAAGGTCACAGCAAGAAGGCCGTTCAGGCCTGCCATAACCTCACGGCAGAATTGCTCGCGGAGACCGGCATGAGTTGGCATCTCGAGGCTGTCGGCACGGGTGGCACAAGGGGCACCGGTGACAAGGAGACAATGCGGTTAGCCTCATACCTCTACCAAAAGGTGGTCGATAACTTTACCCCGGAGGAGTTTGCTAGTTTCTCGTTTCCCCGGATCGTCAAGGAAGACTGGCCGAATATTTTCAAGATTAAGTACGCCATGGCGGACCTGCTCTATGTGCAGGAGCGCTGGGAGGACTGCGGGCCAGCTTTTGATGCGGTCGTCGCTGATAATCCGACGGGCCCTGAGGCTCCCGAAGCGGCATACGCGTCGGTCCTTTGCTACCAGAAGATGTACGACCAAACTCACAAGGGCGACGACGACAAGAAGGGGCAGGGGCTGGGACCGACCAGTGCACGCGCTGAAAGCAGCGGTGCGGGCGAGTGGGAGAAGTTCAAACCGAAGGACTTCACAGACATGCAGAAGGGCATGATTACGGCCTTCAACAGGTACGTCTGCTACATCAAGCCTCCGGACGGAAACAAGCAGGCCTATGACCAATATGTAGAAGTCAAGTACGCGCGCGCACGCACGTACTTCGAGAGTCAGCACTGGGAGGAAGCAGCGATCGGGTTCCGCGATGTGGCCCTCAATCACGCGGACCACGACTCGGCCATCTACGCTGCGCAGCTGTATCTCGAGTCCGTGAACGTCATGGGTTCCAAGACCGAGCCACCAAGGCCGGCGTGTTACCGCGATATGGGTGACGACGTGCCTGCGTTCTTGGAGTTGTTCTGCGGCGCGGGCAAGTACGAGGAGAACAAGGAGCAGTGCGATCTCCTCACTCGGATTCAGTGTGATGTGAAGCGCCTGCGCGCCGAGAAGATGGTTGCGGTCGCTGACAAGGGCGGTGCATCGGCTTTCGAGAAGCACAAAGAAGCAGGCGACGCCTACATCGAAATTTGGCGAACCTACGGCGAGCAACAGCTAGGAGCAGGCGGAGAGTCGCAGTGCGGCCGGATGGAAGAGATCCTGTACAATGCGGCGCAGGCCTATCAGGCAGGCCGTCTTCTAGCGAAGGCGATCAGCGTCCGGATGCTGCTCTTGAACCCGCAGTACAAGCTGAACGACACCGAACTTGCTCAGAAAGCGCTGTATCAACTCGGGCGGAACTATCAGGCTATTGCGGTGTACGACCAAGCTGCCAAGTTCTTGATGAGGTACGCGGAAGCAACCAAGTACAAGGGTGAGGACGCCGACAAGGCTGTCAGCGACTCAGTTGTGCTCAACCTCGGTTTGGGCCTAGAGGACGAGGCCATTGAGGCGGCGTCGTCGTTCAATCGTAACTACGGGCGGAGCAAGCCTGCGCAGGCAGGGCAGATCGCGTTCGCCATCGCTGCGCACTACGCCGAAAAGCGCGAGTGGTTGGAGGTTAAGAAGAAGCTTGCTGGGACAGCAATTGGCCTCATTGACCGGCAGCCTGCACTCGACGTCCAGGTGCAGGCCCACGCCCTCCTGGCTCGTGCCAATGCGGAGATGAAGATCGATAACGTTGCGGGCCGCGAGTATGGACGCGTCGTGGGCCTGTGGAAGGATCCGAAGAAGGCAGCGGACTCGGTCGGCGTTGAGGGCGAAGACGCGGCTGGTAAGCAGCGTCGACTTGGTCGCGCTCTAACCGCGGTCGGGGAGGCACTCTTCTACTTTGCTGAGAAGAAGCGGGAGAAGGTCGAGGCGATTCAGTTTCCTGCGTACAAGGGGCCTGGTGAGCCGGATGCAGTGAAGAAACACATCAACACCAAGGTTAAGGCGTGGGTCGACAAGAAGCGGCCGCTGGTTACCGAGGCGACCGCGGAATATAAGAAGATAGTCGATCTGCAACCGCTGCCACCGCCCAGCTGGGTCATCGCTGGGGGCGCCCGCGTGGGCGGAATGTGGGCAAAATTTGTAGAGGAGTTCCGTGCGGCACCTATCCCGGACGCGATGCGCCGTGACCCGGTGGTTCGGACTGCGTACTACGGTGCGCTGGATGAAGCCTCGGAGCCGCTGAAGCAGATTGGGAAGGGCGCCTACAAGACCTGCTTGGAATACTCTGTCACGTATCAGTACTTCGACGAGTACAGCCGGTCGTGTGAGGAGTGGCTAGCCGACAACTATAAAGCTGAGTTCCACTTGATCGACGAGTTCCGGGGTTCACCCAATCGAGTGAATAGCGTGCTCTCTGAGCGCCCGAACGTACTCCAGGCGGATGGGGCTCCGATGGTAATAGGCGGCAAAGATGCGACCCCTGCTAAGGCCGAGGCCAAGTAACGACGAGGTTTAGGAGTAACGGACTATGAGAAATTTGCGAAGAATCCGTGATTTGACATCGTTGGCGGTGGTTTCGGCGGTCGCTTTGGGCGTCGTGGCTTGTGGAGGGGCTAGCACTAGTACTCCTGAGCCAACTGTGCCCGGCAAGGCTCCGGTCTCGGCACATGGTGAGAAAATTCGAGATGTGAGCGTGCAGGCCAAAAAGGAGCACATTCAAGCGCTGGACGAGTTTGTCAAACACGAGGCAGCCGCCGACTGGGCGGAAGCCAGCTGCCGCGACGTGGCAGGTAAATTCGTGCAGGCGTCTGACCAGCAAAAGGGGGACTCTGGAAAGGCGCTGCCCACAGCGCTCTACAACGCGGGCGTTGCATACATGCGATGCGGTCTCACGGCTGACGCAGTCGAGCAGTTCAAAGCGTCTACGACTGCTGACGGTGCGTTTCACCGTGGGCGCGCGCAGGTTGCGTTGTTTGAGTATCAGAAGTCGAAGAATCTGGACGCTGCTATCAGCGCGCTCGAAGGCATTATCCGTGATGCGAAGTTCCAGAACGTTGAGGCGCTCGTGAGCGTCGCTGCGTTGCAGATGGAGCGTAACGGGGCCGAGGCGAACAGCGACGGCGCGAACGATTTGGAGCGCGCGAAGAAGAACATTCAGCGTGCGCTCGCGATCGATGACGCCTACATGCCAGCTTTCAATCAGCTCGCCATCTACTACATGGAAAGCGCGAAGGGCAAGTCAGGGGCCGGGCGGGGCCGGAGCAGTGGACTGGTTGTGGCTGGTTCAGCGCGGAAGCGCGTCAACCAGCAGCAGCTAGAGCTTGCGACCCTGGTTGCTTCCCAGGCGATAGCCAAGAATCCCAACTACGCTCCGATTCACAATACGGCGGGGCTTATTCAGGTTCAGAGCGACAATTTCAACGGCGCAGTGAAGAGCTTCGCTAAGGCGCGCAGCCTCGACAAGAAATTCTACGAGGCGCACATGAACTATTCAGCCGTGAACCTGTCGTTTCGCGGTTTCAAGGAGGCGAAGGGCTCATACGCGGACGCTCTCCAGCTCCGGCCCAACGACTATGAGGCGCACCTCGGTCTCGCGCTCGCGTACCGTGGCCTGATTGACGATGCCAACTGGGATGAGTACCTCGCTGGGGCTCAGACCAACCTGGACGCGTGCAAGAAGCTGGATGCGGCGCGGCCTGAGGCCTACTACAACGAGGCGATCCTCACTCAGGAGTACCGTTCCAAGGGGAGCGGGGACACGAGTAAGACGATTGAGGTTCTCCGTCAGGCCATAACCCAGTACGAAACGTTCAT
>JBDKJZ010000422.1:0-5372 GCA_039796375.1 Pseudomonadota bacterium | reverse complement strand
GCGACCCCGTGGAGGCAGTGGTCTCGAAAGTAGCGCTGGCACGCCGCAACATCTTCGATCAGGCCGCACGCGGCTGCCGCTTCACAACGCGCTGACTCGATCTTGCGGCAGGCTTCTACTCCCACGGGCTCGGGGCCGCAGCCAGCGCTCACCGCACCTAGGACCCACACGAGAGAAATCGGCCAATAGCGTTGCTGTCGAGTCACGACCTGCCCGCTAACACGAGCCTCTGCTTGAAGGCGAGCTTTCGGGGAACCGCTGCGCTATACGCTGGCCATGGCCCACGTGATGGTGCTCGCTGCCGGACGTGGCACCCGCCTCGGAGCGCTGACAGAAGAGCTGCCGAAACCGCTCGTTCCGGTGGGGGACCGCCCGATCCTTCGGCACATTTGTGATGCGCTGGTGGCGCTCGGCCAGGGCGAAGTCGTCATCAACACGCACCACCTGCCTGAGCACTTTGCGGAGTTTGATCCAGGCGCGATTCAGCTTCGACGCGTGCATGAGCCGTTGCTCAGGGGAACCGCGGGGGGCGTCTATGGCGCGCGCGCGCTGCTCAAGGCGCCGCTTGTGGTCTACAACGCCGACATCTGGGCTGCCCCACCCCTCGGGCAGCTGCTGGCGGCGGCTGAGCGAGCACCCATTAGTCTCCTAGTCCAGGTGACGAACGGTCCTGGGACTGTCGGCCTCGGCGAGGACGGGCGCGTGGTCCGCCTCAGAGGTGAGCGTTTTGGTGAAGAGGCTCAAGCCGCCGACTACGTGGGGATCGCCGCATTGGGCGAGGTGGCGCTCTCCGCGTTGCCGGAGTTTGGGTGTCTGATCGGAGATCTCTGCCTGCCGTGGCTCCGCGCAGGTAGACCGATCGCGACGCTGCCCTACGCGGGGAAGTGGGATGACCTTGGCACCCCCGAAGCTTACTTGGCGCTCAACCTGCGCTGGCTCGCCGCCAGGAGCTCTACCCAGGACAGCAGTCATGTCGCCAGCGGAGCTGAGCTCGGCGCGAGAGTTCACCTCAGTGAGTGCGTGGTTGGCGCGGGCGCGAAGATTGCTGCCGGCGTGACGCTCAGCCGCTGTGTGGTGTGGCCTGGTGCGGTGGTTCACGCAGATACCCACGAATGCATCCTCACGACGCGTGGGCGCGTCGTGAAAGCGGCTCAATCCTAGGAGCACCGTGTTCGTCGCATTACCCACCGATCTGCCGACCGATCCGTTTGAGTTGGCGCGGCGCATCTGGGATGCAGATTCCCCCGCGCTGCTCTGGTCGGCGGACCCAGCGCGTCCAAGTTTTCTCGCTTGCGAGGCTGACGCATGCCGTCACGGACTCGATCCTGAGCCTTCACTCCTACTCGGCGACGAGACGAGCGGTCTCGGTGAATGGGCGTCGGTGCCCCGCTGGATTGGAGTCCTACCGTATGAGCATGAGCGCTCCCGGCTCGAGCGCCCCGCGTGGGCTGCAGTTGAGCGGCGGGAAGCGCCGCACATCGCCGAGGCGGTGTGGTGGAGGTATCCCGCGGTGTGTGTCATCACCGACCGCGTCACGCTGGTCGGAGAAGCGCGTGCCGTCGCTCGTCTCGCGACCTTGCTAGCGCGCGCGCCCAGGGTGCGCCCCGATTGTGTTCTTCACCCGCTGCCAGTTGAGTCTGCGGACGTGCATGTCGAGCGGGTGCGCGCGGCGCTCGAACTGATCCGGCGGGGTGACCTGTATCAAGTGAACCTGTCGCGCCTCTTGAGCTTTCACGCTCGAGGTGACGCCCTGGGGTGGCTCGAACAAATGGGGGCCCACTCGCGACCGGCGTTCGGCGCGGCTTTACAGCTTCCGAGTGGCGAGGCGTTGGTCAGCACGTCCCCTGAACTCTTTCTTCGGACCTATCCTGACGGCTTGGTGGAGACCGTGCCCATCAAGGGCACGCGCCCTCGCGGCGGGACAAAAGAGGCCGACGCGGCGCTCGCCGCTGACTTAGACTCCGATCCCAAGGAGCGAGCCGAGCTGTCGATGGTCATCGACGTTGAGCGCAACGACTTAGGGAAGATCGCAGAGGTGGGGAGCGTCCAGGTCGAGCCCGCCCAGGTTTCAGCTCACGGTCAGGTGTTGCACCGCGCGGCGCGCGTCTTCGCACGGCTACGCCCGGAAGTATCGCGAACCGATTTGCTTTCGGCGACCTTGCCCAGCGGAAGCGTGACCGGGGCGCCGAAGATTCGAGCGATGGAGGTGATCTCCACGCTCGAATCCGCCCGCCGAGGGATTTACACGGGAGCTCTGGGGTACCTCGCCTACGACGGTAGTCTGCAGCTGGCGATGGCTATCCGCTGCCTTGCCGAGAAGTCAGGCCTCGCCCACTACTTGGTGGGGGGAGGGATCGTCAAAGATAGCCTCCCTGAGCGTGAGCTCCTGGAGACCGAGTGGAAGGCGGTTCAGGTTCAGCGCCTGTTGGCGGGTGTCCCGGCCCCGCCGGACGGCAGTCGGTAGCGTTATCCCGCAAAGCGGATCCCCCAGGAACCTGGCGGCCTTTAGTCTCTCGCGCTCCATCATCAGACGCTTCGAAGCCGTGCAAGCGCCCTCCCTGCAGGGTGTTCACTAAATCAGGACCGCTCCAGACCCCGCGTGAGTTCATTCCCAAGTGGAAACGACCCCGCAGGTTGGCTCGTTCTTGGACATCGAACACTCATCGCGCACTATCGCGCATTCATGGGTGTCCACCAAACGGGTGATCTTCACTGTGGCACAAGCGCGATTACGCTCTCTACCGCGCCGATCGCGCTAGGGCTTAAGGCCTAAGAAGAAGTCGATCGCAGCTGCGCTTCCGAAGCTCGGCCACTCGTGACCCCCGTTGTGCGCGCAATGAACGACGGCTTCCCCTGCGCAGGTGTATGTGGAGCAAGGGGGTGAGGCGTTGAGGTCAGCGCCAGCGGCTTCGTTCGGGTCACACCCGTTTCGCTGCCGCCAGAAGTCTCGCAGCAGGGCGCGCCCGGGTTGCGACTCGCCGGTCCCAAAGTCGATCCAGGCGGCGGGTTTACCCGGGCACTCTTCAGGTTTCATTGTGAGGAGCTCGAAGTGGAGATTGCTCCCACTGGATGCGAAACCGCGGATGTCGTCTCTCAAGCAACTCAGCGCGGACGCGAAGCCGCCCCCGGCGCTGAAGCCTAGAGCGAAGATTCGGGAAGTGTCCACGCAGAGGTTCGCTTGCGTGAGCGCCAACAGCGCATCGAAGTAGGCGAGATTCCGTTGCTGGTTCTCCGGGAGATGCCACTCCTGCACGCCCGCGCCGTTCTTCGATGAGGCGGCGCCCACCACGATGGCTTTGCCTGCGGCGGCTTCGGCGAGCTGTTTGTCGTCCCAGTAGCTCGCCCCATTCTTGACGCCTGTGGGGTGCAAAGCAAAAACCAGAGGCCACGGCTCTGCGGATTGCGCGTAGTTGTCCGGCAAGTACAGCTTGAATTCGCGCTCTTCGCCGGCGAAAGCGACACTGCCCATCCCCGCCTTGAGCGGAGTCGCAGCGTCGCAGCCTACCGAACGCGTCAGGCCAGGCTCGGGAGGCGCTCCGTCTTCACCGCCGGTGCCGCCTGCGGTTGCCATTCCCCGTGAGCCTCCCCCGCCGACCGCTGCAACGGGTGCGGTCCCCCCCGAGCCCCCGCTAACTGTTTGTTCGCCAAGAGCGGGCGGGACTCCGCCGGTGCCTGCCGTGGGTACGCTTGTGCCGGTCTCGGGTTGTCCGCCCGTCCCGGGTGGGCTCTGGGTTCCGGTGGGTTCGGACACCGGCGTCAAGCTGTTGCCCCCGCTCGCGTCAGGGGTTTGATTCGCGGATTCGCTCCCAGAGCACCCGAGGAAAGTGAGGGCCCCCGCACAGCTCGCGAACCTCGCAAACCTAGACGGAGCTGCTGCGATCGAAGCGAAAGGTCGTACGCGCATAGCTGTCCTTTGGCGGTCGCACACCAGCCGCCAAAGGTGAAGACCCATCTCCAAGAAACAGGTCCGCGGCGTACGGGTGCGCCACAAAGATCCAACAGTCAGAAATCTGCCTCGGGAATTGCAGCAGAACGCGAACCGAACCGAGAATTCTGGACCGTCGACGTAAGCCAGCGCCCGGAGACGCGCGTCCCGCAGGGCGGGGTAATAGCTACAACAAGACGCGCTTGCTGCGCTTTGCGCCACCGACGCTGTCCCGCCCGGGACCGCCCACTCAAGCCAGCCGGAGTTTCGACCTGCTGTTCCTTAAGTCTATGAATGCGAGCGCGACATTGCACACGATGTTTCCTCGCGCAGTGGTTACCTTAAAGACGTGGCAGCGTCAGAATACGACTCCGATACAGCAGTTTACTGCCGACCACGGAAACTGAGCCTAGTTCGTTGTCCCACGACAGATTTCAAAACCCATCTCCTCAGCGGGCCACCACTGAGGTCGCATGATTACTGGCGATCGTCGAGTTAATGCCGTGCTTGTTTCTTTGTCTATTGTCGGGGCCGGGACAGCGCTTGCCTGCTCCGCTGAAACCGACGGCATGGGGTACTACCCGGCCGCTGCAGTCTCAGTTGACCCCGGTACGGGTGGCATGCCGGCGCTTCCACCTCCCGCACAGAACCCGTCAGTCCCGCCAACCACGACGTCTGGGCCGCCATCGACAATGGTGCCTCCTGACACCTCCCCGTCCTCAACCCTGACTCCCCCCGTGGTGCTGCTTCCTAACCCGCCGGCCCCGGCAGCGTTCGTCCTTGCGAGGGCGGTCGCGGGCAAGACTCCGTCGGTGGACACCAACAAAGACGGAACACTCGATGGCATCGCTGTGGACACGGACGCCGACGGCACCACGGACGCTACTGCGGTCGATTCGGACGGAGACTTGAACTTCGACAAGATCATCCGCGATCTCAACAGCGACGGCATCTTCGAGGCGGTCGTGGAATTGCCCCCGCCAGCCGTCGTGGCAGACCCGGTGCCCTGCAAAGTGGAGTTGATAGTAGCCACCAAGAACTACAAGGCTCCGTACAAGGAGAACAACTCTGGCGCGGTCTGGGTCACTGATGAGGCGGGCATGTATATCCGGACGCTTAAGGCGTGGTCCGCTAAGCGAAAGAACTACGTCAGGAAGTGGATGGCAGCCGCCAAAGACGACCGAGTGAACGCCATATCGAGTGCTACGTTGCAAACGATGGAAGTGCATACTGTCAATTGGGACTGCACTGCCAAGGATGGGACGACCGTGTTGCCCTTCGGAAAGTACACCATTCATTTTGAGTTCACCTCGAAGAACGGCCAGGGTCCCTACATGCCCTTGATGTTCGAGCGGGGGGGCACGGCGACAGAGGTGGTGGTGCCCAATCCGGTGGTGGGACCCAATAGTGAGGAAATCGCGTTCCCCATGGGCGGCAAGCTCACGTA
>JBDKJZ010000421.1:0-5406 GCA_039796375.1 Pseudomonadota bacterium | reverse complement strand
GCCGGGGAACGCGGATTCGAGAGCCGTCTCGGCGTTGGCGGCTGGGCCTGACCACGTATTGACTTCGTTGAAAGAGGAGTGCTGAACGACGTGCACTCCGGCGCCATTGAAGCTAGCGTTGAGCGCTTTAATTCGGTTGAGCACGTCTAGCGTGAACACGGACTGCCCACCTTCGGCGACATACACGTGTTTACCCGCATCGAGGAACGTTTTCCAGTAAGCCGCGACATCCTGCACTTCAGGCGATGCAGTATCGGCTACATAGGTCCCGTCGCCACGATGGGCTGTCCACCAAGCGGTCCTGGCAGCTGTCCCATGCAAGTCGATCCAGCCGCTCGTGACGGAACCACAGACCTGGCTTGAGGGATTACATCTCGAGCCCCAAACGGCATTAGCGACGTTCTCGACCTTGTAGTTTTCGCAACCGTTACTGTTCGGGCAAGGGCGATTATAGACAGTATCCCCGGTGCCGTTTGTGATTTGAGTTCCTCCTGCGCCATGCACCACGCTGACTTTTTGGATAGCGAGCTTGTCCACCATCATCTTTGCGGCGCCTTGACAGGTGCCGTCGTCTCGGTCCGACATGTTGTCGTAGTGCAGCGCTAGCAAGTCGTTGTTCTTATCGAACGCCTTGGTTAGCGCGGATTCGACTTGACCGAACTCTGCCAGTTCTTCGGCGGTCGGTTCGGCGTCGTAGGCACAGCCGGCAAGCAGCCCAAGAGGCAGCGTGGTCAAGAGGCTGAGACGGAGCATGGATTGTTTTTTCATTGAAGCTTTCATGGTGAGACGTTGAGGAACTGTATTGAAGGAGTGTCAACCAGCGGCGAGTTGTGATGATGGCTTGGAAAATACCGCACGCAAGCGAACTCGTCAGCGCTCTGAAGCGCTGTCTGCGTCACTGGAATCGCTGCGCCGATTTGAAACGAGCGACGTTGTAGGCGCTCTTGAACAATGCCTCACTCTGAACGGGCACCCGCCGCCCCACTTGTGGGTTTGCACATTTTGAGCTCTTTTGGGCCGAAAGGGCAGCCAGGACAATGGGATTATCGGCGGTTGATACCCGCACGACGTTGTCGAGCTGGAGGTCACTGAGCTCTCGTCGATTTTGAGGCTGCGCCCGTGAGCGTCAGCGCGCCTGTGCCTGTGCTTGCCCACGTAGCCGAAGCACCAGAACCAGCGAGTTTCGGTCGACGTGGACTTCCGGCTGGAGCTCAGTGCGCAACTGAACGTGGACATCCTGCTCAGTCTTCAGTCGCTCAAGCTGTGTTTCCAGGCGGGTTTGCGTTTTCGCGAGGGCCGCCTCGAGGGCGGCTCTTTCACGGGGACTAGGGACAACTTGAGCGTTGAGCCAGGCTGCGGCACGGCCCGTCGCCTGCGTTATTAGCTGGATCCCTTCAGGGGTTAAGCGCGGCTGCACCAGCAGCCAAAGTGTGCCGCAAGCGTCATACCCGTCCAATCCGACAAAGAGCGTGTTGAGCCCCTCGGGCGCGAAACTTCGAAAACTGCGCAGCGACACCGGCGCGGGCGCGTTCCGGCTCAGCTGCGCCTCGAGCTCCTGGAAACTCACGGCTAGCGGAATATGGACATCGATCTCAGGCGCGAGCCCGGGAGCCCAACGAGGTGTGGGCAGAGGACGGGGACCCTCGCAGCTCAAGTTGAGGTCCCCTTGAACCTGCGCCGCGACGCTGACCCCAGCAGGCTCCCCTTCTGGCGCAGGGGTCACATCGTACTCCAGCGCTTGTGTTGTGACGCTCAAACACAGCGGCTCGGCGTCACCCTCCGGAAGGATCTTCACCGGGTGAAGGCCTTCGCGGAGTCGCGCGAGCCAACCCCGCTGCGCCTCCGCCAGTTCGGAGTCGATACGACGGTCGATCTTCCCGGCCTCTCGCGCGGTGACCTCTTCCACCTGAGTCGTCGCGTCATATCCCACGGGTTTGAGCACACAGCCCGAGGTCATCTGGACTTGGGTGGTCGCCTTCAGCGGCTCTGTCCACTCTAGCGGCAAACTCACCGAAGCGTTCCAGGCCGGGCGGCAATCCCCATAACGCAAGCAGACGGGCCCAAGCGGCTTACAGACCTCAAGCTTGCCGCTCAAGTCGGTCTCAATCGAAAGCGAGCCGGAGCCCACGTTGTAGCGAAAACCGCCGCGCGTGATCGTGTAGCTCAGCTTACCGGGCGCGCCGACGTCCCGGCCTCGGGCTTCTGCCAGCTGCTTAGGCACTCGCGCCCCGAGCTCAGCCGAGAGGCGCGCTTCATCAATACGCAAGGTGAGCCCCAGACGCGATGGGGATGCAATATACGGAGCCGCGGCACTACCGCTGGGCGCGATGCACATCGCTTTCGGCGGCGCGGGCGCGGGTGGACTTCCACAGCCGAGCGTCCACGCGGGCAACAGCCAGGCCACTTGGCGCCATCGCCCGCTAGAAATGCTCGCCCCAGTACACGCGTTCACGGAAGCAGCGTAGGGCAAGTCTGGGGGCGAGTCCAAGCTTGGTTCAGGCTGGGTTCAATCGCGCAAAACCTCACTCGCGGTGGGGCGTATGCAGCGGGTGGCCAGGATAGTCGCGATTGCTACTTTCTTGGGAGCTGACGGATCCGCTCACCCAACAGAAGAGGACGCGAGGCGCCCCGAAAATAGACTGAAGGGGGCTGCAGAGACGCCCCGAACCGAACGCTGCCACTGGCCCAAAGACGATAGGCAGCTTTAGGCTTGGTCTTTTAAGCTTGGGAACCCGCATTGCGCTAAGGGTCAAGCGCGACTAGCGTCCTCGCCCTTGACCGCAGTGCTACAACTTCCCCAACTTCCTCAACCGCCCACACCTGGAGCTCCGTAACATGGCCTCCCAAGCCGTTGTGTATAAGGTCGACCTCAATATCTCGGACGTCGATCGCGGGGTTTATGAGCAGGTGGACTTCCGCATCGCGTGCCACCCTTCCGAGACCGCGGACCGTCTGGTTACGCGGATCTTGGCGTATGCGCTACTGTTCGAAGAGGGGCTTGAGTTCGGAAAAGGATTGTCCGATGCGGACGAACCGGCGCTAGCGACTTACACGCTTACGGGCGAGCTGGTCCACTGGGTCGACGTGGGTGCGCCAGGTGCCGAGCGGATCCACGCCGCGGCAAAGAAAGCCAACACCGTCAGCATCGTCTGTCACAAGCCCGAAGAGGCGCTGGTGCGTGAAATGACCAAGCGCAAGATCCACCACGCCGACCTGGTGCAGGTACTCATGCTTGAGCCTGCTTTCGTCGCACAACTCGCGACTTGGCTCACGCGGAACTCGGTGTGGTCCGTCGTGCATTCGGATGGTGACCTGAGCGTCACCTTGGATGCTCACGACCTGGCGAGTGTGGTGCGGCGCGTGCCGTTGCCGCAGTAAGCCGTCAGTTTGCTGGCCGCTGTGATCAATCAGTTCGACGCGCGACCAGTCGCGACGGCCATGACCACATCGACCAGCGGAATGTCCCAAGCGCCCGCTTCCCCGGCGTGCACCGCCTGCAACCACTCGGCGTAAGCGTCCGCGAAATCTTCCAGATGCGGCAGCTCTGTCGTCATCGATTCCAACTCAAGCACGCACTCACTCGCGATCGGCGCCTGAAGTGGAAGAAACCCGATGTCCCCCGCAGCGCCACTACCGTCGAGGGCCAACCCAGCAAGCTGCGTCAAACAAAAGTGCACGACCTTACCGACTGGGGTCGCCTCGTCGACCTGCAGCACAATCGCGCGCGAGGTCTCATCGCCGCGGCGCGTCTTGTAGCGCCACACCTGCCCGGGCTCAAACTGATGGGTCATGCTGTCGCTATTGACACACGCCGCGCCCGTTGTGCAGAAGAATTTCGGGCGACACCGTCGGCAATTGGCTAATCTCCGAGGCGTGCGCTTATACAGATTCGACGAGGTCGACGAGGACCTCAAGCTCGTACCGATGGCCGCGCGGCGCGCTTTGGACGCCGCAGGGCTCAAACTCAGCTTGAAAGCTTGGCATTCGTTAGACTTGGCGACGCGTCGGCAGCTAGTAGATCTCGGTAGCCGGCCCTCAATCGATCCGGCGCCGGTCGCGGAGTGGCTCAAGGCCGCTGACCCTGCAGCTCAACCAATGGCGACAGTGGCCGAACCTCACTCGCACGAGGTTCCGGAGAGAGTGACACAAGCGCTCGGCCCAGGGCGGCCCATCCCAGACGCCGCTTGGAGCGCGCTCTCAAGCCTAGATCGATACGTGCTAGGCAAGGTCGCGAACAAGGGTCGCGCCGAGCGAATACAAGGGGCCTACGACGAAATTATCGGCGCGTCGGCGCAGGTCACGCACCTCGGGCCCTCGGGCGAAGCGCGCATGGTGCACATCGGCGAGAAACCCGCAAACCGTCGCACCGCCCGCGCTGAAACCTGGGTGTGCATGAGCGACGCCGCGTTCACGAGGCTAGAAGCGGGTGACGCGCCGAAGGGCGACGTGCTCGGGACCGCGCGGCTCGCGGGTATCATGGCGGCAAAAAAGACGGGCGAGCTCATCCCGCTTTGCCACCCTTTGGCACTGACCAAGCTGGACGTGGAAATCACGAAACAACCGCGCACCGTAACGCACGCGCCGGGGGTCCGAATCGAAGCGCGCGTGGAAGCGGTCGATCGCACGGGCGTCGAGATGGAGGCGCTCACGGCTGCGAGCGTCGCCGGGCTCACCGTCTACGATATGCTCAAAGCATTTGACCGCGAGATGAGCGTCGGGCCTCTGCGCCTGCTCGAGAAGACCGGCGGGCGCTCGGGGGACTTCAAGGCCGCACCATGACGGACGCACCCCACGAACACTCTGGCGGGCTCTTCGACGTCCGAGAGACCGCGCTCAGCATTGACGAGTGTTTCCGCGCGGTCGCGCGCAGCGACGCGGGAGGGACGGCGCTATTCGTCGGCACGGTGCGCGATCACAACGCCGGTCAGCAAGTTTCACAGCTCGAGTACGAAGCGTACCGACCGATGGCACTAAAAGAAATGCGGCGCATCAGTGACGAGCTCACAGCGGAAATTCCTGGCGTGAAGCTCGCGTGCACGCACAGGATCGGCGCGTTATCTGTTGGCGACATTGCGATCGTGTGCGCCTGCAGTGCGCCGCATCGGGGCGAAGCGTTTCAAGCGTGTCGCGAGCTGGTCGACCGCATCAAGGCGCGGGTCCCGATTTGGAAACGTGAACACGGGGAAACTGGCCCCTACTGGGTCGGCTGGGAAGACGCGCGCATCTTGCCGCCTGAAACGCGCTAGGCCGCTGCGCCGCGTGCCGCGGGGCTCCAAACGGTGACTTGATTCCGCCCTTGCCGTTTGGAGACATACAGCGCTTCGTCGGTGGCCTTGAACAAGCTCTCCCAGTCGGTACCCGCTACCGGGAAAGTCGCCACACCTAAAGAACACGTGACCTGCAGCG